>NZ_JBPKJK010000029.1:0-72104 GCF_051756985.1 Saccharothrix sabaoui | reverse complement strand
GGGGTGTGGCTACTTGGGCTGTTCGAGCAGGTCCGCGGGGACCGCCTCGTCCTTCTCCAGCGCGCCGAACAGGCGCAGCGCGTTGTCCCGGTCCCACTGCACGACGGAGCCCGCGCCCGGCACGGTCGGCGTGCCGCCCACCGGCACGGTCACCGTGTCCACGCCGCCGCCCATGGCGAACGCCATGCCCGCGAGGTGGTGCAGGTGGTCGTCGGAGTTCACCGAGATCGAGTCGGTGCTCGCGAACAGCAGCGGGAACGCGCGGAACGGGTTGGCCAGCACGCCGACGCTGGTGGCCTTGTCGCTCAGCGCGGCCAGGAACTTCCGCTGGTTCTGCACGCGCTGGAGGTCGGCCGTGGCGAACGCCCGCGTCCGCACGAAGCCCAGCGCCTGCGCGCCGTCCAGCTCCTGGCACCCGGGCTGGAGGTCGAGGCCCGCCAGCGGGTCCTGCATCGGCTGGTCGATGCACATGTCGACGCCGCCGATGGCGTCCACGATCCCGGCGAACCCGCCGAAGCCGATCTCCATGTAGTGGTCGACGCGGATGCCGGTCGCGCCTTCGAGGGTCTGCACCAGCAGCGACGGGCCGCCGAACGCGAACGCCGCGTTGATCTTGTTCTTGTCGTTGCCCGGGATGTCCACGTAGGAGTCGCGCGGAATGCTGACCAGCGTCGCCTTCCCGGAGCCCTCCGGGATGTGCAGCAGCATGATCGTGTCGGTGCGCCGGCCGCCCGCGTCGCCGGTGGCCAGCGCGGCCTTCTGCTCCTCGGTCAGGTCGTCGCGCGCGTCGGACCCGACGAGCAGCCAGTTGGTGCCGGGGGTGTCCGCCGGGCGGCCCTCGTAGTCGCCCAGGGCGTCGATGCGGCGCAGCGACGAGTCGACGTACACCCACATCCCGATGCCGAGCGCCAGCAGCACCACCAGCACGACCGCGACGAGCCGGCCCACCCGGCGCTTGCGGCGCGGCGGCGCCTGCCGGTAGCCGGCGGCCACCGGGCGCCCGGCCTGGCGGGGTGCCTGCTGCGGCTGCTGGTGACCGACCTGGGGGTAGGCGCGCGTGCGCTGCTGAGGGGGGCGTTGCGCGGGGCGCCCCGCCCCCTGGTACCCGCCCTGCTGATACCCGCCGTTCATCTGGCGACCCCGCTCCGTGTGTCGGCCACTGCTCGCACTTAAGGACGCGGCGCGTGGCAAGAGGTTGCCAGCCTAGTGGTCGGGTCGGCGGTCGGGCGGCAGCACCAGCGCGGCCAGCAGGCGGTCCAGCTCGGCCGTCGGGTCGTCGGTCAGGCCGGTGTGCGCGGGCGAGGTCTGCACGGTGGTGGACCGCGGCGCGGTCAGCCAGCGGAACCGCTGCCCCGCCGTCGTGCGCGACACCGGGCCGGCGGTCGGCGCGCCGTCGCACGACAGCCCGAGGTGCGCCAGGCTGTCCCGCAGCACCTCGACGTCCAGGAACGGGTCGAGCGCCAGCACCCTCTTCTCGTCCACGTGCACGCGCGCGCCGAGGAAGTCGAGGTCCTTGCAGTAGACGAGGACGCCGACGTTGACGAACTCGCCGCGCTCCTGCCGCGGCACGGCGCGCAGCACCGCGTACTCAAACACGTGCGGCACGGGCGGCCTCCAGTGCGTCGACCCAGGTCCGCGGCGCGGCCAGGCGGGCGGTGAAGAACTGCTCGTACGCGCCGCGCACGGCCTCCGGCGTGCCGAACGCCTCGTCCTGCGCGAGCCACTCGTCGGGCACCAGCGCCAGCACCTCGCGCACCAGCGCGGGTGTGACGAGGGCGGTCAGCTCGGCGTCGACGTCGGCCAGGGGACCGGCGAACGGCAGCACGAGGTGGTCGGCCGCGTCGAACCGGTAGGTGGCCGCGGGGAACCGCTCGGGCCGCCACGAGTGGTGGAAGTACAGCGAGGCGCCGTGGTCGATGAGCCACAGCTCCCGGTGCCACAGCAGGGTGTTGGGGTTGCGCCAGCTGCGGTCCACGTTGAGCGTCAGCGCGTCCAGCCACAGCAGGCGGGTGGCCAGGTCGGCGGACGGCTCGCGCACCACCGGGTTGTAGTCGAACGAGCCGGGCAGGTAGTCCAGGCCCAGGTTCACCCCGCCGCTGGCCTTGAGCAGCTCCTGGACCTCCTGGTCGGGCTCGGCGCGGCCCAGCTCGGGGTCCAGCCCGACGAGCACGATCTCGGGCACCCGGAACCCGAGGCGGCGGGCCAGCTCGCCGACGACGACCTCGGCGATCAGCGCCTTCACGCCCTGGCCCGCGCCGCGGAACTTGAGCACGTACATGCCGAGGTCGTCGGCCTCGACGAGGCCCGGCAGCGAGCCGCCCTCCCGGAAGGGGGTGACGTAGCGGGTGGCCGCGACCTGGCGCAGCCCTTTCGTGGGGTTCACCCCCGCATCATCGTCAACGGGCGGCCCGGCCCGCCAACGGGTTACCCGGCGACGCCCGTCTCCCCCTCCAGCGCGGGCAGGAAGCCGGAGGCGTGACCGGCGCGGTTGGGGTGGTAGGAGCGGTCGACCGGGACGAGGACCAGGCCGTTGATCCACGGGTCGGACGCGCACGCGCCGTGCCGGTCGAACTCGTCGCGCACGTCGGCGAACGCGAACCCGGCCGCCTCGGCCCGCGCGGAGAGCACCTCGGTGATCACGTCGACGGCGTGGTTGAGGGCCTCCCGCTTTGGCCCGGTCATCAGGCACCACGAGCCGAACGAGAACAGCCGGGGGTAGCCGACCACGACGACGTCGGCGTCGTCCCGGCCCCCGTCGAGGCGGTCCGCGCCCAGCCGGTCGCGCACCACCCCGTAGAGGCCGTCGAGGCGGGCGGGCAGCTCGTCGCGGATGAACGCCTCGGCGGTGGCGACGCGGTCGCGGCACCCCTGGTCGTCGCTGAGGGTGCAGGTGACCATGACGTCCTTGAACCCGGCGTCGTTGCCGCCCGCCTGCACGGTGACGAGCCCGGTCTCCCGGGTGACGCGCTCGGCCTGGGCGGTGACCTCCGCCGTGGTTGCCTCGGAGCAGGCGACGGTCACCAGGGTCGTCCCGGTCCGGTCCGCGAGCAGCTCGGGGTAGGCGTGGGGGCTCCGCCGGCAGGCGTCGGCGGCCTCGTCGCCCGCGCCGAGGCCCGCCGCGTAGGAGTCACCCAGCGCGACGAGCTCCGGCGCGGCCGGCGCGGACCGCGCGGCCGGTGCGGCGGCGAGGACCATCAGGAGTGCGACCACGATCGTTTTCATGGGGGCCGTCGTACCACTGTGGACGGTCCCGGTGGCCGAAATGGACCCGGTGGTGTTACCCCCGGAAGGCTACGCAGACCGGGATCGGCACGGCGGTGGACGACACCTGTCGCAGCCCGCCGGTGGCCCGGTCGACGGCGAACGCGGTGACGTCGCCCGAGTTCTGGTTGGCCGCCAGCAGGAACTTCCCGGTCGGGTCGAGCACGATGTGCCGGGGGTACTTCCCGCCGACCGGCGTCGCGCCGATCAGCCGCAGCGCCGCGCCAGCGCGCTCGACGGCGAACACGGCCACGCTGTCGTGCCCCCGGTTGGACACGTAGACGAACCGGCCGTCCGGCGAGACCAGCACCTCGGCCGGGTAGTTGCGCGGGGTGGCGGGCGCGCCGTCGGGCAGGGTGCTGAGCTTCGGCCCGAGCTTGAGCGCGCCGCGCTGGTAGTCGGCCACCACGAGCGTGGAGTCCAGCTCGTTGGCGATGTAGGCGAACCGGCCGTTCGGGTGGAACGCCAGGTGCCGCGGTCCCGCGCCGGGGTGCAGGCGCGCGGTGCCGGCCAGGGTCAGCGTGCCCTCCTCCTCCAGCTTGTAGCTGTAGACGGAGTCGGTGCCCAGGTCGACGGCGAGCACGAAGTCGCCGCGCGGGTCGGGCAGCACCTGGTGGGCGTGCGGGCCCTCCTGGCGCTCGGGGTCCGGCCCGGAACCCCGGTGCTGGACCAGGTCGGTGCGCTCGCCCAGGCCGCCGTCCGGTCGCACCGGGTGCACGGCGACGCTGCCGGAGCTGTAGTTCGCCGACAGCAGGAAGCCCCGGTGCAGCGCCAGGTGGCACGGGTCGGCCCCGCCGGTGCTCCGGCTGTTCACCACCTTCGGCGTGCCGTCCGCGCCGACCGCGAGCGCGGTCACCTCGCCGTCCGGCCGCTCGTTGACCGCGTAGGCGAACCTGCCCGCGTCGACCACGAACGACGGGTTGGCCACGTCCTCGACCACGCCGGTCACCCGCAGCCCGCCGGTCGCGGTGTCGAACACGCCCAGGCCCACGCCCGTGCCGCCACCCGGCCACGAGGTGTAGGTGCCCAGGTAGACGCGGACCCCCGCACGCGCTTCGGCCACACCCTCGGTCATCAGCAACCCCGCTCCCACGCCAACCGCCCCCAGGAACCGCCGCCTGCCCACAGCCACACCGAACCTCCGCTCGACCGCCCGCGGCGGTTCCCACAGTGGCCGAGACCACCGCGGCAGAGCAAGAGGCGCAATGAAGATTGCGGCTAGCGCAACGGGTCGGCGTCCCGGAGGCGTGCCAACTCGACCTCCGGATCGTACGAGGGCGCGGGCCGCCGGGGGTCGAGGTCCTTGAGCGTCTCAAGGAGCAGGCTCGCCACCGCCCAGTTGCGGTACCACTTGCGGTCCGCCGGCACGGCGTACCAGGGCGCGGCCCGCGAGCACTTGACCAGCACGTCCCGGTAGGCGGCGCGGTAGTCGGAGAACCCGGCCCGCGCGTCGAGGTCGGCCGGGTCGTACTTCCACTGCTTGAGCGGGTCCTCCAGGCGGGCGAGGAGCCGTTCCTTCTGCTTCTCCGGCGAGATGTGCAGGAAGCACTTCACCAGGGTCGTGCCCCCGTCGACCAGCTCCTCCTCGAACTCGTTGATCTGCCCGTAGCGGCGCCGCCACTCGGCGGCGGGCACGAGCCCGTCGACCCGGGCGACCAGCACGTCCTCGTAGTGCGAGCGGTCGAAGACGCCCAGGTAGCCGGGCGGCGGGACCTGGCGGCGGATGCGCCACAGGAAGTCGTGCCGCCGCTCGGCGGCGGTGGGCCGGCCGAACGCGGCGACGCGCACGCCGTGCGGGTTGACCAGGCCCAGGACGTGCCGGATGGTGCCGCCCTTGCCCGAGGTGTCCATGCCCTGCAGCACCAGCAGCACGCTGCGCCGGCCACCGCCCACGCCCTCCGCGAAGAGGGCCTCCTGGAGCCCGTCCAGCTCCTCGCCGATGCGCGCCACCTCGTCCGCGGCCTCGGACTTCGACCGGGGCCCGACCGGGGTGGCGGCCGGGTCGAGCGCCGCGAGGTCCACCGCCCCCGGGTCCACCCGGAAGGCGTCGGAAACCGACTGGACCTGCGCGGACTTCTTCGCCATCGTCGCAACGTAACCCGCCGGCGCCGGCAGGGCGACTCTTGCAACGGATCGCCGTCGAACGATCGATTTGCGCAACGAACTCACCGGATGCGCAACGCCTGGCGGCTGAAATCGCTGGCTCGGGGCATCTAGCCTGGTGACATGACCGCTACCGTCCTCCCCGCCACTGAGCAGTTCATCGCGCTCGACGAGGAATGGAGCACGCACAACTACCACCCGCTGCCGGTCGTGATCTCGCACGGCGAGGGCGCGTGGGTGACCGACGTCGAGGGTCGCCGGTACCTGGACCTCCTGTCCGGCTACTCGTCGCTGAACTTCGGGCACCGGCACCCGGACCTGGTGGCCGCCGCGGTGGAGCAGCTCGGTCGCGTCACGCTCACCAGCCGCGCGTTCCACCACGACCAGTTCGGCCCCTTCTGCCGCGAGCTGGCCGAGCTGACCGGCACCGAGGTGGTGCTCGCCATGAACTCCGGCGCCGAGGCCGTCGAGTCGGCGATCAAGGTCGCCCGCAAGTGGGCGTACCGGGTGAAGGGCGTGCCGGCGGGGACCGCGGAGATCGTGGTGGCCGGGTCGAACTTCCACGGCCGCACCACCACGATCGTGTCGTTCTCCACGGACGACACCGCCCGCGCCGACTTCGGGCCGTTCACGCCGGGCTTCCGCGTCGTGCGCTACGGCTCGCTCGACGACCTGCGCGAGGCGGTCACCGACCGGACCGCGGCCGTGCTGCTGGAGCCGATCCAGGGCGAGGCGGGCGTCGTCGTGCCGCCCGCCGGCTACCTGCGGGGCGTGCGGGAGCTGTGCGACGAGCGCGGCGTGCTGATGATCGCCGACGAGATCCAGTCCGGGCTGGGCCGCACCGGCGACCTGCTCGCGCTCGACCACGAGGGCGTGCGCGCCGACCTCTACACGCTGGGCAAGGCCCTGGGCGGCGGCATCCTGCCGGTGTCCGCGGTCGTCGGGTCGCACGCCGTGCTGGGCGTGCTGCGGCCCGGCGAGCACGGGTCGACGTTCGGCGGCAACCCGCTGGCGTGCGCGGTCGGGCGGGCCGTGGTGCGGCTGCTGGCGACCGGCGAGTTCCAGCAGCGGTCCCGCGAGCTGGGCGCCCACCTGCACGCGCGGCTCGGCGAGTTCGTCGGCCGGGGCGTGGCCGAGGTGCGCGGGCGCGGCCTGTGGGCGGGCGTGGAGATCGCCCCCGGCGGACCGCGCGGCCGCGAGGCGTCCGAGGCGCTGGCCCGGCTGGGCGTGCTCTGCAAGGAGACCCAGGACAGCACGCTGCGCGTCGCGCCGCCGCTGGTGGTCTCCCGCGACGACCTCGACCGCGGGATCGACGCGATCGGGCAGGTTCTCGGCGCACGCGGGTAGCCCTCTGCCCGATTTGTGCCGCCGAGGCTGAATTACCAGGTCACAGACGTGTGGCGGCCGGTGTATCCGCCGGCCCCGACGCGCATCATTACCCACATGGGTGAACGGAAGCGGGCCGAGGCGGCCGAAGCTCTGGGCCGGTGGGTGGACCCCGAGGAGGTGCTGGCCCGCGGTCGCGAGCTGCGCGCCGCGGTGAGCCACGAGGCGCACCGCGAGGTGCTCCTCGCGCACGACCGGCCGTCCGTCGTCGAGTACGTCGACGCCTCCAACGAGGGCAGGCTGCCCGAGCTGGTGCCGCTGCGGGTCGGCCGGATGCTCGCCTCCCCGTTCGCGTTCTTCCGGGGCAGCGCGGGCCTGATGGCGGGCGACCTCGCGGCCGGCGCGCGCACCGGCCTCGACGCCCAGCTGTGCGGCGACGCGCACGCCGCGAACTTCGGGCTCTACGGCACGCCCGAGGGCGCCATCGTGATGGACGTCAACGACTTCGACGAGACGCTGCCCGGCCCGTGGGAGTGGGACCTCAAGCGGCTGGCCACCTCGCTCGTGCTCGCGGGCCGCGAGGGCGGCGTGTCGGAGAAGGGCTGCCGCGACGCCGCCGAGGACGCCGTGAACGCCTACCGCAGCGCCCTGCGGCACCTGGCCACCCTGCCGTTCCTGGAGTCGTGGAGCGCGCTGGGCGACGAGTCGGCGCTGTCCAAGACCAAGGCCGACGACCTGCTCGACCACTTCACCAGGGCCGCGTCCAGGGCGCGCCGCAACACCAGCGCCCGGGTGGCCGCGAAGTGGACCCGCCGGGAGGGCGAGCACTGGCGGTTCGTCGCCGACCCGCCCGTGCTGACCCGCGTCACGCCCGCCACCGAGCGGGCCGTGGTCGACGCGCTGCCGTCCTACGTGGACACCCTGCGCGAGTCCCGCTACGACCTGATCATGCGCTACGGCGTGGCCGACGTGGCGTTCCGCGTGGTCGGCACGGGCAGCGTGGGCCTGCGCAACTACCTGGTGCTGCTGCGCGGCAACGGCGACGAGGCGCTGGTGCTCCAGGCCAAGGAGGCCCGGCCGTCCGCGCTGGCGCCCTTCCTGAACACCGCGCCGGTCAAGCACGAGGGCAAGCGGATCGTGCACGGCGCGCGGCTCGTGCAGGCCGAGACCGACATCCTGCTCGGCTGGACCACCATCGAGGGCCGGCCCTACATCGTGCGGCAGTTCCGCAACCGCAAGGGCGAGATCGACGCGACCACCCTCAAGCGCGACGACCTGGACGACTACGGCCGGCTGGCGGGCGCGCTGCTGGCCCGCGCGCACACCCGCTCCGTCGACCCCCGGCTGCTCGCCGGCTACTGCGCGGGCGGCGACGGGCTGGACGACGCCATCGCCCGCTACGCGCTGGACTACGCCGACCGGACGTGCGCCGACCACGAGGAGCTGGTCCGCGCGGTCCGGTCCGGGCGGCTGCCCGCCGAGGTCGCCTGACCCCGGGCCCGCCCGGGTGCCGCGTGGAGTGCCGCCCGGGGTGCCGCCCGGGGTGCCGCGCGCCCGCCGGACGGCTAAGTTCGGGCGGGTGGACTGGCTCGGAGTGATCAGGCACGGCGAGAGCACCGGCAACGTGGCCCGCGAGGCGGCCGAGTCCGGCGGGCACGAGGTCATCGACGTCCGGCAGCGCGACGCGGACGTGCCGCTGTCGGAGGAGGGCGAGCGGCAGGGCCGGGCGCTGGGCCGCTGGTTCGCCGCGATGCCCCGCGAGCAGTGGCCGGACGTGGTGGTGGCCTCCCCCTACCGGCGGGCCGTCGACACCGCCCAGCACGCCCTGCGCGGGCACCCGAGGATGCTCGTCGACGAACGGCTGCGCGACCGCGAGCTGGGCGTGCTGGACCTGCTCACCACGCACGGCGTCGCCGTGCGGTACCCGGACGAGGTGGTCCGCAAGCGCAGGCTCGGCAAGTTCTACTACCGGCCGCCGGGCGGCGAGTCGTGGGCGGACGTGACGCTGCGGCTGCGCTCGCTGCTGCGCGACCTCGACGGGGCGCGCGTGCTGCTGTTCGCGCACGAGATCACCCCGTTCCTGCTGCGCTACCTGCTGGAGGGCCTGCCGGAGCGGGACATGCTGGCCTACGCGCACAACTCCACGGTGCCCAACGGGTCGCTGACCTCGTGGCGTCGGGACGGCGGTCCGTGGGTACTGGAGAGGGAGTTCGACGCCGACCACCTGGTCGAGCACGGAGCCGAGCCCACGGAGACCGAGGATGCGACCACCCGATCGGCCTGAGCCCATCACGTCCGCGCTGCTGCGCGAGTGGCTGCCCGAGCACGAGGACGACGGCACCGTGCTGGTGGTCGGCGGGTCGCGGCGGGTGCCCGGGGCGGTGCTGCTGAGCGGGATCGCGGCGCTGCGCACCGGCGCGGGCACCCTCCAGCTCGCGACCGCCGACCGGCACGCGTCCGGCCTGGGGCTGGCCGTGCCGGAGGCGATGGTCGTGGGCCTGCCGGAGACGGCGTCGGGCGCGGTGTCGCGGGAGGCCGCCGACGTGCTGGGCGACCTCGTCGGCGACGCCGCGTCCCTGGTCGTCGGCCCCGGCCTGGTCGACGCGGACGAGACGGCGGCCCTGCTGGAGCGGCTGCTGCCCGCCGCGCGCGGGCCGGTGGTGCTCGACGCGTTCGCGCTGGGCGCGCTGGGCACGCACCCCGAGCTGGGCGACCCGGTGCGCGGCCGGATGGTGCTCACCCCGAACACCGTGGAGGCCCGCTACCTGCTGGGCACCGACGACGTGGACGACCACGTGAAGACCGCCGTCGCCATCGCCGACCGGCACGACGCCGTGGTCAACCTGATGGGCGTGGTGGCCGCGCCGGACGGCCGGGTGTGGCAGGACGCCACCGGCCACGTCGGCCTGGGCACGTCCGGCAGCGGCGACGTGCTGGCCGGCCTCGTCGGCGGCCTGCTGGCCCGGGACGACGACCTGGCCCGCGCCACCTGCTGGGCCGGTCACGTGCACGCCATGGCGGGCCAGCGGCTCGTGCCGCGCACCGGCCTGACCGGCATGCTGGCCCGCGAACTGCTCGACGAGGTGCCGCAGGTCCTGGTCGAACTCCGCTCCCGCTGACCCGAGAGTCCAACCCTCAGACCCCGAGAGTCCAACCCTCAGGTCCCGAGAGTCCAACGCCCAGGTCCCGAGAGTCCAACACCCAGACCTCGTGAGTTCTACGTCCAGGACCCTTGAGTTCTGCGTTCGGCCGCGCTCCGCGGGAAGGCGCGCGGTGCCTGGACGTAGAACTCAGGGGTCTTGGGCGTTGGACTCTCGAGGCTCGGGCGTTGGACTCTCGGGGCCTGGAGGTTGGACTCTCGCGGGGTCAGCGGGCGCGGTTGACGCGGGTCTCGTCCCACACCGGCTCGGGCACCTCGACGACCTCGCCGTCCGAGCGGAACAGGAGGAAGCGGTCGAAGGTGCGGGCGAACCAGCGGTCGTGGGTGACGGCCACGACGGTGCCCGAGAACCCCTCCAGGGCGTCCTGGAGCGCCTCGGCCGAGTTCAGGTCGAGGTTGTCGGTCGGCTCGTCGAGCAGCAGCAGGGTGGCGCCGGACAGCTCCAGCAGCAGCACCTGGAACCGCGCCTGCTGACCGCCGGACAGCGTCTCGAACCGCTGGTCGCCCTGCTTGCCCAGGCCGTACCGGCTGAGCACGGCCATCGCCGCGCCCCGGTCGCGGCCCGCGCGCCCGTCCTCGCCGTGCCACAGCAGGTCCACGAGGGTGCGGCCGATCCACTCGGGGTGCTGGTGGGTCTGCGCGAACAGGCCGGGCACGACCCGCGCGCCCAGCCGGAACGCGCCGGTGTGCGCGACGTCGCCGCCGCCGAGCAGCCGCAGGAAGTGGCTCTTGCCCGACCCGTTCGACCCGAGCACGGCCACCCGGTCGGCGTAGAACAGCTCGACCGAGAACGGCTTCATCAGCCCGGTCAGCTCCAGGTCCTCGCACGTGATCGCGCGCACGCCGGTGCGCCCGCCGCGCAGCCGGGGCGCGACCCTCTCGTCGGTGGGCAGCTCGGGCGGCGGCCCGGCCTCCTCGTACCGCTCCAGCTTCGCCCGCTGCACGCGGTACTTCGCGGCCATGACCTCGCTGATCTTCGCCTGCACCTGGAGGGTGCGGACGAGGTCGCGCAGCCGCTCGTGCTCCTCCTCCCACCGGCGGTGCTGCTCGGCGAGGCGCGCGATGCGGGCGGCGCGGGCGGCGTGCCAGGTGCCGAACGACCCGGGGTGCGTCCACGCCGAGTGCGCCTCGACGGTGACGACGACGGTCGCGGCCACGTCGAGCAGCTCGCGGTCGTGGCTGACCAGCAGCACGGCCTTGCCGGCGGAGCGCAGCCGCTCCTCCAGCCACCGCTTGCCCGGCACGTCGAGGTAGTTGTCCGGCTCGTCGAGCAGCAGCACCTGCTCGGGGCCGCGCAGCAGCGCCTCCAGCACCAGCCGCTTCTGCTCGCCGCCGGACAGGGTGCGCACCTCGCGGAACCGGGCCCGGTCGAACGGCACGCCGAGCGCGGCGACCGTGACCGTGTCCCACAGCACCTCGGCGTCGTAGCCGCCGGCCTCGCCCCACGCGGTGAGCGCGTCGGCGTAGCGCATCTGGGTGGGCTCGTCGTCGGTCTCCATCAGGGCCAGCTCGACGGCGTCCAGCTCGGCGGCGGCGTCGCGCAGGGGTTTCGGGGAGGCGGCGAGCAGCAGGTCGCGCACCAGCGAGCCGTCGCGCACGGAGCCGACGAACTGGGGCATCACGCCCAGGCCGCCCTGCACGCGGACGCTGCCGGCGGTCGGGCTCAGCTCACCCGAGAGGATGCGCAGCAGGGTCGTCTTGCCGACGCCGTTGGCGCCCACGAGGGCGACCACGTCGGTGCCCCCGACCTTGAACGACACGTCGCGGAACAGTTCGCGGCCGTCGGGCAGTCGGAAGGCGAGGCCGTTGGCGTCCAGGTATCCCACGGGGGCATGGTCGGTGATGAACGGCGCCCGGAGCCAGCGGGTTTCAGGTCGGCGTCCCTTTTGTGACCGGGAACGCGACCGCGGGGGGTGGTGCGGGGTGACGCGGCGACCGGCCGCGGGCGGATGAGCGTCGCCAGGCCGGTCGTCGGCGCAGGGCTACCGCCAGGTGTAGCCCTTCATCAGCAGCAGGACGGAGCCGAAGCCGAGCGACGCGAGCGCCGGCCCGTAGGAACCGAGGGTCAGCAGCAGCACGCCGAGGCCCGCGAACACGGCCACCAGGGCGTAGCTGAGCACGGGGTGCCGGGGTTTCCCGGCGACGAGGGCGGTGGCCAGGGCCGGCTCCTCGACCATGAGTCTGGACTCGATCTCGCTGAGGGTGCGGCGTTCCGCTTCGCTCATCACGAGCAGTGGATACCCGGCGCGATACCCGCAAAACCAGCCCCGAACGGAGTCCGTGCCCTCTCCGTTCGGGCTATCAAGCCTGGTCAGGGGTGGTGATCACCGGGAGAGGGCGACGAGCCGCGACACCGCCCGCAGGTACTTCTTGCGGTACCCGCCGCGCAGCATCTCGGCGGTGAACAGCTCGGGCAGCGGCTCGCCGGACACGGCCACCGGGATGTCCCGGTCGTAGAGGCGGTCGCCGAGGGCCACCAGGCGCAGCGCGACGGCCTGGTCGGGCGCGGGCCGCACGCCCCGCAGGTGCACGGCGGTGACGCCGTCGACGAGCCGGCCGTAGCTCGACGGGTGGATGCGCGCCAGCGCCGCGCACAGGTCGCCGAAGTCGTCGAGCGTGCTCCCGGGGGTGCCCTCGGCCTTCGCGACCAGTTCCTCGTCGCTCATCGGGGGCGGCGCGTCGGGCAGGCCGCGGTGCCGGTAGTCGGGGCCGTCGACGCGGACCACGGTGAACCTCGCGGACATGGACTGGATCTCGCGCAGGAAGTCGGCGGCGGCGAACCGGCCCTCGCCGAGCTTGTCCGGCAGCGTGTTGGAGGTGGCCGCGACCGACACGCCCGCCGCGGTCAGCTCCTTGATCAGGCGCGTCACCAGCATGGTGTCGCCCGGGTCGTCCAGCTCGAACTCGTCGATCGCGAGCAGCCGGTGGCCGGACAGCCGCGCCACCGTCTCCGGGAACCCGAGGGCGCCGACGAGGTTGGTCAGCTCGACGAACGTGCCGTACGCCTTGGGGCCGGGCACGGCGTGCCAGGTGGAGGCGAGCAGGTGGGTCTTGCCGACGCCGAACCCGCCGTCGAGGTAGAGGCCGGGCTTGGCGTCGTCCGGCTGCGACCGCTTGAACAGCGACCCGAGCCAGCCGCGGCCCCCGCCCGCGGAGACCCGTTCGGCGAACTCGCGGCACGCGGTGACGGCCTCGGCCTGGCTGGGCTCGTCGGGGTTGGGGAGGTAGGTGTCGAAGCGCACGCCGTCGAACCTCGGCGGCGGGACCATCGACCCCACCAGCTCGTCCGCCTCGACGTGCGGGGTTCGGTCGGACAGGCGCGGCGGGGCGGACATGCCCGAAGCCTAACGGCGTGCTGGGATGTGGCGGTGCGGATGTTGTGGCCACCACGCGAGGACGAGATCACCGACGCCGAACTGGAACGGCTCTACGACTACCCGGAGGACCTCGACCGGCCGTTCGTGCAGGTCAACTTCGTGTCCAGCGTGGACGGGGCGGTGTCGGTCGACGGCCGGTCCCGGGCGCTGGGCAACGCCGCGGACAAGAAGGTGTTCACGCTGGGCCGCGACCTGTGCGACGTGGTGCTGGTGGGCGCCGGCACGGCCCGCGCCGAGGGCTACCACGGGGTGAAGGCCACCGAGGTGCGCGCGGGGCGGCGGTCCCGGCTGGGCCTGTCGCCGGTGCCGCCGATCGCGGTGGTGACCGCGCGGTGCTCGGTCGAGCCGTCGTCGCCGCTGGTCGCGGACACCGTCGTGCCGACGATCGTGCTGACCGCCGAGTCGGCGCCCCGGGAACGGCGGGAGGCGCTGGCCGACGCGGGCGCGGATGTGGTGGTCGCGGGCGGGTCGTCGGTGGACCCGGCCGCGGCGCTGCGGGCGCTGGACGAGCGGGGGCTGCGCCGCGTCGACTGCGAGGGCGGGCCCGCCCTGTTCGGCTCGCTGGTCGCCGCGGACCTGGTGGACGTGCTGTGCGTGACGTTCTCGCCGCTGCTCGCCGGCGGCGACGCGGGGCGCATCGCCCGCGGTCCCCTCCCGGAGGCGCCGCGGTCGCTGGAGCTGGCGTCGGTGCTGCACGCCGACAGCGCGCTGCTGCTGCGCTACCGCCGGGCCCGCGCGTGACCCCGGACCGGGCCACCGCCGGCAACCGGCCCACCGCCGGCTACCGGGCCACCGCCGGCAATCGGGCCACCGCCTGCGACCGGCCGGCGCCGGGGGCGGTCGTGCGCGGGAACGCGTGCGCCGGGACCGGTCGACGGGGCAGGATGGCCGCGTGGCGCTCCCGCTGACCCCTCCCGTGCAGCCGATGCTGGCCAACGCGGTGGACGAGATCCCGACCGGCTCGGACCTGGTGTTCGAACCCAAGTGGGACGGCTACCGCGTCCTGGTGTTCCGCGACGGGGACGAGGTGCTGCTCCAGTCGCGCAGCGGCAAGCCGCTCAACCGCTACTTCCCCGAGGTCGAGGCGGCGCTGCGGCGCACCCTGCCGCCGCGGGTCGTGGTGGACGGCGAACTCGTCGTCGCCAAGGACGGCAAGCTCGACTTCGACGCGCTGACCGAGCGCATCCACCCGGCGGCCAGCCGCGTCGCCCTGCTCTCCGGGAGCACGCCCGCCGGGTTCGTGGCGTTCGACCTGCTCGCGCTCGGCGACGACGTGCTGCTGGAGGAGCCGACCACCGCCCGCCGTGCCCGCCTCGAAGCCCTGGTCACGCCCGGCGACGGGCTGTTCCTCACGCCCGCGACGACCGACGTGTCGCTGGCCCTGGAGTGGTTCGGCCTGTTCGAGGGCGCGGGCCTGGACGGGGTGATCGGCAAGCCCGCCGACGCCGCGTACGAACCGGGCAGGCGCGTCATGGTCAAGGTCAAGCACCAGCGCACCGCCGAGTGCGTCGTCGCCGGCCTGCGCTGGCACAAGGGCACCGAGCCCGGCACCGCCGTCGGTTCGCTGCTGCTCGGCCTGCACGACGCGGCGGGCGTGCTGCACCACGTGGGCGTCGTCGGCTCGTTCAAGGCCGCCGAGCGGCGCGAGCTGGCCGGGGAGCTGGCCGGGCTGATCACCTCCGACGACCACCCGTGGCTGGTGGAGCCGGACGGCCGCCGCCTGCCCGGCGAGGTCAACCGGTGGCGCGGCAAGCACGCCGAGTGGGTGCCGCTGCGCCCGGAACGCGTCCTGGAGATCGCCTACTCGCAGACCGAGGGCGCGGCGCCCGCGAGGCTGCGGCACAACGGCCAGTTCCGGCGGTGGCGGCCCGACCGCGAACCCGGCTCGTGCGGCTACGACCAGCTGGAGCAGCCCGCCCGCTACGACGTCGAATCGGTGCTGCGCGGCGAGGTGCGACCCGCGTAACCTGCTCGGTCGTGGGGGACGTGGAGAAGCTGGTCCAGGAGCTGGACGACCGGATGCTGCGCGACTGCAAGCGGCTGTCGCTGTGGCGGGTGGTGCACCGCAGCACCGGCATGGCCTACACGGTCGTGCTGATCCTGGTGCCCGCCGTGCTGGCGGTGGGGTTCACCTCGTCGGAGACGGTGCTCGGCAAGGTGCTGCTGCTCGCGGCGGCCGTCGTGGGCGGGCTGAACGTGACGTTCAAGCCGTACCTGCACAGCCGCAAGCGCCGCAACGACGTGAACGCGGTGCGGCTGATGCGCGACGAGTTCCGCGCCGAGGTCGCGGCGGGCGACGACGTGCTCGGCGCGTACCGCCGGTACTCGGCCGCCTACGCCGCGGAGTTCGAGAAGCGCGGCGGGGAGCTGCTCGACGGCACGCTCGGCGTGGAGGAACCCGCGAAGTCCCCGCCCGAGCGGCCCTGACCTCCTCCGGGAAGTCCGCACGCGGCCACGTCGCTCGGCGCCCCCGCTACACGTCCGGTCTCGCCGTGCAGGTGGCCCCGACCGACGCGAGGACCACGCAGAACACCGCGACCCACTGCGCGGGGTGCAGGGCCTCGTGGAGCACCACCAGACCGGCCAGCGCGGCGACCGCCGGTTCCAGGCTCATCAGGATGCCGAACACGCGCGGCGGGATGCTGCGCAGCGCCTCCAGCTCCAGCGAGTAGGGGATCACCGAGGACAGCAGCGCCACCGCGGCCCCCGCGAGCAGCACCACCGGGTCGAGCAGCGCCGTGCCCGCCTCGGCCACGCCGAACGGCAGCACGAGCGCCGAGCCGAACACCATCGCCAGCGCGAGGCCGCCGCCGTCGGACGTGCGGCTGCCCAGGGCCGCCGCCATCAGGATGTACCCGGCCCAGCACGCCGCCGCGCACAGCGCGAACAGCACGCCGGGCAGCGCGAGGCCGCCGTCGACCCTGGTCAGCAGCAGCACCCCGGCCGCCGCGAGCAGCGCCCACAGGCCGTCCAGCCACCGGCGCGAGCCGAGCACGGCCACCGCCAGCGGCCCGAGGAACTCGATCGTGACGGCCGCGCCCAGCGGGATGTGCTTGATCGACTGGTAGAAGGTGAGGTTCATCGCGCCCAGCACGAGGCCGTAGCCGGCGACGACGAGCCAGGTGCGCGCGTCCATCCGCAGCGAGGGCCGCCACACCAGCAGCAGCACGGCGGAGGCGAGGACGAGCCGCAGCGTCACCGTGCCCGAGGCCCCGACCAGGCTGAACAACTGCTTCGCGACCGCCGCGCCCACCTGCACGCTGACGACGCCCAGCAGCACCAGCGCGGGCGGCGGCACCGCCCTGAAAGCCCGCGCCGCGGCCGCGAACGGGCCGGGGCGGTCGTAGCGGCGTTCCGGAAGGCCCTCGACGTGCACCATCACCACGGGGTCCATCCTGCACGCCGGTCGTCCCACGACCCGCACAGCGGACGCCTCCCGGTGACCCACGTCTCACCGGTGCCGCGCAGGCGGGGCCACTCCCCCGCGCCGCCCTCCACGGACCGCCGCCAGACGACACGGAGCGCCGCCGGACCACAGCGCCCGCCGGACCACAGCGCCCGCCGAGCCACAGCGTCCGCCCGCGTGCCGCAGCGCCCGCCAGACCACAGCGCCCACCCGCGTGCCGCAGCGCCCGCCCTCGCTGCCCGCCAGACCACAGTTGTCCGTCCGCGCGCGATACCCCGCCCGGCTGGGTCGCCCGGCAGCCCGCCCGGCAGGGTAGCGACGCCGCACGCTGCGCAGGGGTCCCCGCCAGGGGGTCCCCTGCTTTTCATCTTGCCGGCCACCACCGACACTCCCGCTCACCGAAGTCTCACCTGGACTGTGTGAGGCTGGGCCAACGCTGTTGGGAGAGAGCGAGGGACCGCTGTGCCGCGTCGGCGTCACGCCGCCTTGATGCTGGTGGCTCTGAGCGCGCTGGCCGCGTGCAGCGCGGGCCCGTCGACGAGACCCGTGATCGCCGTGCACGGCGACGGCGGCGACGAGTCGCCCGTCGTGGTCCCCTCCGGTCCCCGCGAGGTGCCTCCGCTCGCCGAGGGCGACGAGGTCGGCCTGTCGTGGAGCGGCTGCACGGACACGGTCCGCGACCGGATGGGCGACACGGCCCCCGCCGGCGGCCAGGAGTACGAGTGCGCGCAGCTGACCGTCCGCCTCGACGCGCCGAACCGGCCCGGTCGGGGCAGCCTCGGCCTGGGGCTGCTGCGCGTCGGCACGGGCGGCAGCCCGCTGGTGGTGGTCGGTGACGCCGAGGGCGAGCCGGGCAGCCTGAAGGCGGCGCGGCTGGCCGCGTCGCTGCCGGCGGACCTGCTGAGCACGTTCACGCTGATCGGCGTGGACCGGCGCGGCACCGGGCAGTCCGACGGCGTGCAGTGCGTGCCGGAGGCGGCGCGGGCCGGGATCGTCGAGTCCGACCCGGCCGAGGAGACGCAGGACGACCTGCTGGAGGCCATCGGCCGGGCCAGCCAGGAGTGCGTGCTCGACCTGGAGAACCGGCTGCCGGCGGTCGACTCGTGGCGCGCGTCGGCCGACCTGGAGCAGTTGCGCGAGGCGCTGGGCGTGCCGCACCTCAACGCGATCGGCGTCGGCGACGGCTCGAAGGTGCTGACCCTGTACGCGAGCCGCTTCCCGGACCGGATCGGCCGGATGGTGTTCGACGGCGCGCCGGACCCGACGCTGGACGTGCAGGGCGTGACCGAGGCGCGCGCGGTGGCGGCCGAGGCGGCGTTCACCGCGTTCCAGGACGACTGCGCGGTGCGCGGCTGCCCGTTGGGCGCGTCGGCGAAGGACCGGTTCACCGCCCTGCTGGGGACGTTGCGCGACGCCCCGATCCGCGGTGAGGACGTCGACCTGACGCCGGGCACCGCGACGGTGGCCGTGCTGGCGGGTCTCGCGGACCGCTCGCGGTGGCCCGCGCTGGCCGACGCGCTGGTGGCGGCGGAGGACGGTGACGGCGCGAAGCTGACGGCGTTCGTCGAGCCGGTGCTGCTGGACTCCGCCGACAACCCGCCGCGGTTGGACGCCGGCATCGTCACGGGCTGCAACGACACGGCGACCCGCATCCCGCCCGAGCGGGTGGCGGGGCTGACCGAGGACTGGCGCGACAAGCACCCGCTGTTCGGCGCCTACTTCGCCCGGAAGCTGCTCACCTGCGGCCCGTTCCCGGTGCCGCAGCCGGCGACGGTGCCGAAGCTCGTCGGGGCTCCCCCGGTCGTGGTGCTCACGTCGGCCGCCGACCCGGTGACACCGGCGGCGGGTGGCGAGCGCGCGGCGCAGGCGCTGCCGGCGGGCGTGCTCATCGGCTGGCAGGGCGCGGGGCACGGCGCGCTGGGCAACTCGTCGTGCGCGACGACGGCGGCGCGGGACTTCCTGGTGGACGCGAAGGTCCCGACGTCCGGCACGGTCTGCCCGCCCTGATCGGCGACCGCGCGGCAGGACCCGGGAGCGCAGGAGGAACCGGGGGCGCGGGAGGACCCGGGACCGGGTGGCGGAGGTGTCCCCGTTCCCGGCGCGCCGGGGCGGCCGGGACCGGGGCGACCGACGAGGTCTAACAGCTCGAACAGCAGCCGCAGCCGGGACCCGTGCACCCGGTGCAGCAGCCGCACCCGTCGAGCCGGACCTGCTCGGCCGTCGTGATCTCGACTGTCATGGTGGCCTCCCCGTGATCGAACGCGGACATCCGGACCGAACGTAGGTCGCCCCCACCGTCCGCCCTACCGCTGGGCGTGGGAAGTACCCTCACCCGATCGCGGAACGCCAATCATCATTATGTTGCAATACGTGTTCATCAGCCCGTGAGTTCGTCCAGCGCGCGTTGCGCGGCCTCCAGTTCCGCGCGGAGCTGCTCGACGCGGGCGAGGTGGCGTTCCCGCGCCGCGGTGAGCACGCTGTCGACCGCCTCGTCGACCTCGGCGGGCAGCAGCTTCGCCGCCGCGGCCACCGCGGACGCCGCCACGGGCGCCGCCTTGAGCGTCCGCTTAGCGCCCCACTGCACGTCGACCGTCCACTCGCCCTCGGCCGTCGACACCAGCGTCACCGTCACCTCGGCCGGCTTGGCCTGCTTGCGCGACGCCGCCGGCTTGGCCGCGGGCTTGGCGGCCGGGGGCGGCGGCGCGGGCGCGGGCTTGGGCTTCGCGGGCGGCGGCGCGGGCGTGTAGATGTGCTCGACGGGGGCGGGCGCGGCCGGTTCGGGTTCCTTCGCCGCCGGCACGGTCCGCTTGCGCGGCGCGGGCTTCTCCACGGTCAGCTCGGCGGGCGAGAACGACAGGTCGTCCTTCTCCCCCGTGGGCCGCACCTGGATGAAGTCGCCCTCGGCGGGGTCGGTGAAGGCCACGACCTTCGCCGAGCGCCCCGCTTCCACGCCGACCGCGGCGGAGGTGAACCAGACCTGGGCCGGGCGACCCGCGGCCAACTCCCCGCGCAGAAAGCCGATGTCCTCCTCGGACAACGAGTTCTTCGGCTTCGCCATCTCGGTTACCTCCACGACTTGCACAAGACCTGTCGGGGTGAAGCTTGCCCTACGGCACCGACAATCCCGCGAGCCGCCGGTCGTGCGCACGCCCGCTCGACGAACTCGCCGCGGGCACCGACCGCGGGGAAGGGCCGGGCACGACCTCCGGCGGCCACGTCCCGGGGCTCCCGGTCGGCCGGCGGGCGGCGCGACGGGCGCCACGGCCAGCGCGACGACGTCCACAAAGGACGAACGCCGGGCGGCGGGTGGACCGCCGCCCGGCGTCGTGGTCGCCGGGGGAACCGGCGCGTCCGCTGCTCGGGGTGGACGCCGCACCGCACCGGTGGTGAGACCGGCGTGGTGCGGCGGTGGGGCACTAGGAACCGAAGGTGATCCAGTTGACGTTGACGAAGTCGGCGGGCTGGCCGCTGGTGAACGTCAGGTAGACGTCCTGGCGGCCGGTGAGGCCGGTGATGTTGGCGGGCACGGTGCGCCACGACTGCCAGCCGCCGGTGTTGGCGATGGCGAAGCTGCCCACCGGGGTGGCGGTGGGGCTGCCGACGCGGACCTCGACCAGGCCGCTGACACCGCCGGCGGCGCCGCCGGCGACCCGGGCGGAGAACTGGCGGCCGGTGCGGCTGCCGAAGTCCACGCCCCGGAACAGCGCCCAGTCGCCGTTGGCGATGGCCGCGATGTTCTGCCCGCCGCCGGTGTCGGTGGTGGTCTCCTTGATCAGGCCGTTCTGCTGGTCGTGGGACTCGGCCTGGATGGTGGAGAACGCGTCGCGGCTGGTCGGCGGCGCGGTCGTCGTGGTGGTGGTCGTCGTGGTGGTCGTGGTCGTCGACGTGGTGGTGGTCGACGTGGGCGTCACGCCGCCGGAACCGGAGTCGACGCCGCTGCCCGCCGGGCCGCGCCACGCCGTGGACGACGCCGGGACGCTCAGCGACTGGCCGTCGGAGAACGTGACGGTGGTCGCCGCCGCACCGGCGTTGTAGGCGACGTAGGTGCGCGCGCCGTTCTTGCTCAGCACGGCGTGCGTGGGCACGTTCGCCGTCACCGACGTGTCGGGCGTGCCGAACGCGTCGAGCGAGGTGATCCAGTGGTAGGCGTGGGCGCGGGAGTCGCCGCTCTCCGGCTCCAGGCCGGAGCCGTACTGGGCGAGCGCCTGCGCCGGGTCGGCCAGCGCCAGGAACTGGGTGATGACGTCCTTCCACTCGACCTCGGTGCCGCCGTTGTTGGCCCGCAGCTCGGCGATGTTCTGGAGGATGTCGGCCTTGTAGTCGGCGTGGTAGAGCGACCCGCCGGTGATCGGCAGCATGTTGATGCCGTGGATCTCCTCCGGGTTCGCGGTCCACCACGTGCTGTAGCTGGCGCCCGCGCCCCACACCATGCCGACGGTGTCGTGCCGGAAGTTCGCCGGGAACACCGCGTTGTCCTTGTCGAACCAGTACTGGGCGATCGCGGTCTCCTGCGTGGTGTGCAGGTAGATGCCGAGGTCGCGCATCGCGGTGTCACCGGTGGCCTGGCCGAACAGCACGGCGGCGGTGGCGAACATCATGCCCTCGGACGAGGACTCCTCGTTGTTGCCGTGCGCGAAGCCCGCGTGGCCCGAGGCCCAGCCCTGGCCCGCGTAGGCGTCGAAGTTGCGCAGGAACGGGAACCGCGTCTCGCCGCGGTCGTAGTTGTTGGCGTCCTTGACGAGCAGCTTCACCATGCCGCCGTAGCGGGCGTCCGACGCCCACGCCTGGTCGTGCTGGGCGACGATCGCGGCGGCCAGCACGTAGTAGCCGTAGTGGAAGTGGTGGTCGTTCAGCTCGGCGTCGGTGCCGTAGCCCGCCGGGTAGCCGGTGAGCGCGCCCCACGTCGAGTCGTAGGCGAAGTGCCGGCCGGCCTCGCCCGGCGACGCGGTGAGCCAGTCGCTGAGCCGGTCGCGGACCAGGGTGATCAGCCGGTCGCGGCCCGCGGTGTAGCCGATCTGGTTGGCGACGCGGGCCAGCGCGGCGAGCCGCCACAGGGCCTTGCCGGTCCAGTACGTGTCGTTCGCGCCCTTCCACGGGTCGGCCGCGTTCAGCTCCTGGTCGATCTCGGCGCGCAGCCGGTTCCGGTCCGCCGACGGCGACAGGGGCAGGGCCGGCAGCACGCCGTTGAACGCGCTGCGCGTGGTGAACGACGCGCCCTCGCGCAACCGCATCTCGCCGCGCGGCGAGGTGTAGCGGTAGGCGGTGGTGGCGTCCGGCGAGGTGAGCCACTGGTGCCGGTACAGCGCCTGGAGGGTGCCGGTCTGCGTGCCCTGGCGGGCGGTCGTGGTCGCCGTGTAGGTGGCGACGAGCTGGGCGCTGCCCGCGTTGTAGGTCCAGGAGACCTTCGTGTCCGTGACGAACGAGAACGCGTACTTCTGGAACAGGCCCAGCGCGTCGCGGCTCGGCAGGACCGCCACCGAGAAGAACGCGGCGTTCGACGTCGCCTCGGCGGTGCCCACGACGTTCCAGGCGCTCGGCGAGAACAGGGCGTAGTCGCGGCCGTTGACCGACACGCCCAGCGTGGTGCCCGTGTTGCTCCAGATCGTGGTGGCGCCGTTGAACCCGACGCGCGCCGCGCCGCCGGTCGCCTCCGCGTAGACGTAGGGCGAGCCGTGGCCGATGGTCGTGCGCAGGGTGCGCGTCCCGTCGGTCCACAGGGGACTGACCGTCCAGTCGGACCAGCCGTCGACCTGGGTGCGCGGCGCGTTCAGGCCGCTGACGCCGACGAACAGGTCGTCGGTGTGCATGAACTCGTAGAACCGGCCGTCGGGCGTGATGTTCGGGCTGGTCGGGTAGCCGACGCCGAGGCCCTGCGCCGCCGCGTGGAACGTCAGCGGGTGGGCGTACATGTTCTCGGAGTACGGGTTGCCGGGGTAGCGCTGGAAGACCAGCGAGGACCACCAGTCGTTGGACGGGACCGGCTTGCCGGCCATCCGGGAGGTGACCTTGGGCGTCAGGGGCGCGCCGTTCTGGTCGGACGGGCCGACGGTGCCGGCGGGGCGGGTGGCGGCGTAGCTGCCCGCGCCGACCGTGACGGCGTTGGCCGTCCCGGGCAGGGCGAGCGGTATCGCGGCGACCGCGGCCACGGCGACCGCGGCGGCCGCCAGGTGGGGTCGGATGGAACGCACAGGGACCTCCAGCAGGGACTCACAGCAGTGTGAGAGCGCTCTCACGCAAACGGTAAACCGGACATCGCCCGGATGTCTACGGGTGAGGGCTTCTGACCCTGTCAAGAACCGCCCGCTACGAGCCGCCCTCGACGCGCAGGTGGTACTCGCAGCCGTACTCGACGGCGTACTGGAGGTCGTAGTGGTGCACGATCTTGGGACCGCTGTGCAGGTGCACGTGGGTGACGGTCGGCCTGGGCGCCTCGGGGGCGCGCGCGTGGGAGTCGACCCTCCCGTCGAGGGGACCACCGACGAACCGCACCACGTACGCCTGGGTCATCGGCCTGCCTCCCTCGTGTCGGCGCTCCTCCCATGGTACGAGCAGAGCAGCGGGTTCGCGGCCGATCCGGCGCCCGGACCAGCCGGTTGCACCAGCGCGGTCGTCGCACAACCCCGGAGGAACGAACGGGAAGAACAGGTTTCCACCGTGCCGACCTGCTCACGACAACAATCGCCGTCATCGGCACCGCCTTGTCGGCCGGTTTGGTGCTCACCGCCCGATCAGCCCTTCATCGGGGCAACGGTTTTCCGACAGCCGGTATGCGCAGGGACGACACAAAGAATCGGAGGCGAAGGAGGCGGCGGCAGCAGCAAGGGGCACCAGATCGCACCACCCCCGCTTTCCGCCCACAATTCCGTCGACCACCAGCCGTTATCATCGGCCGGCCCCGTCGCCGGCGTTCCGACCCGCGCCCAACGGTGCAGCGCACGCCGAGACCCGCACGAGGTACGGGCGACCCCGAGGAGGAGCCATGCCCGCCAAGATCGACGACCGCACCGTGAAGCCGCTCCGGTACGTGCTCGCCGCCGCCGGGTTCCTCGTACTGGTCGCGATCGCGACGCTGATCGCGAACGGCCGGGTGGACGTCGCCGCAGTCGACCTGCTGGTCGTCTCGTGGGTCGCGGGCCCGTTGATCGGCCTCGCGTTCCTGATCTGGTTCGTCACCACCTTGAACTCGATCGCCCGCAGCCTGCGCGAGCAGACCCGGATCGCCCGGCACACGGCGCGGCAGCTCGAACTCCTCGTCGCCCGTGAGGGTGCCGCCACCCGTTCGTGACCCCGCCGGGCATCCACACAGGACCGCCACGCGCCGTTTCCGCAGCTCTAACCCTTCTTCCGCGACGGCTGCACGCGCGGCGGCTCGCCGGGCATCTTCGGGTAGTCCGGCGGGTAGGGCAGCTCGCCCCGCTCGTCGTTCGCGTACCAGTCGAGCAGCGCCTCCAGGCCGAACGCCTCGCCGTCAAGGCCGGCGTGCGGGTCGCCGTGCTCGGCCAGGTACCCCGGCACGGTCAGCACGTCGAAGTCGTCCGGGTCCACGGTGGACAGCCGCTCCCACGTGACCGGCGTGGACACGGTCGCGCGCGGCGTGCCGCGGACCGACCAGGCGGACGCGATGGTGCGGTCGCGGGCGGCCTGGTTGAAGTCGAGGAACACGCGCTCGCCGCGCTCCTCCTTCCACCACGACGTGGTCGCCCGGTCCGGCACGCGCCGCTCCACCTCGCGGGCCAGGGCGATCACCGCGTGCCGCACGTCCACGAAGTCCCACTCCGGGCGGACGCGGACGGCGACGTGCACGCCCCGCCCGCCCGACGTCTTCGGGTAGCCGGTCATGCCCAGCTCGTCAAGGACCTCGCGCAGCACCAGCGCCACCTCGACGGCGTCGCGGAAGTCGGTGCCCGGCTGCGGGTCCAGGTCGACGCGCAGCTCGTCGGGGCGGTCGGTGTCGGCCCGCCGCACGGGCCACGGGTGGAAGTCGAACGTGCCGAGGTTCGCCGCCCACGCCAGCACCGCGGGCTCCGTGGGGCACACCTCGTCCGCGGGCCGCCCCGACGGGAACCTCACCCGCGCCGTGCCCACCCACTCGGGCGCGCCCTTGGGCAGCCGCTTCTGGTAGAACGCCTCACCGGTGACGCCGTCGACGTACCGCTTCAACGTGGTCGGCCGGTCCCGCAGCACGCGCAGCAGCGGCTCGGCGACCGCCAGGTAGTACTCGACGACCTGGAGCTTGGTGATCCCCCGCTCCGGGAAGTAGACCTTGTTCGGGTTCGACACCCGCACCGCGCGTTCGCCCACCGTGAGTTCCACCGCTTCGGCCACGCGGCGAGCCTAACCGGTGTTGCTCCGATGGGTTGGAGTCGTCGCGCGGATCTCCCCCGGTCACGGCGCTGCGCTAGGGTTCTTGATCGATACGCGCAGCGCACCGGGGGAGGGTACGCCCGTGGTCGACGACGACGCGCCCGGCGAGGACGTGCTCGGTGGGGACGCGCCCGGCGGGGACGCGGAGGGGTTCGCCCTGCCGGGCTCCGGGTGGTGGAGCCTCTTCGGGGCCGGGGTGGTCGACCTGGTCGCCGCCACGAGGGCGCTGGCCGCCGCGAACGACGCCCGCGAGCCGCGCGTCGACCCGGCCGTGGTCGAGTCGATGGCCCGCAAGCTCGGCGACGTGCGGGTCGCGCTCGACGAGGCCGGACCGGAGATCTGCGGGCTGGTCGGCGCCGACGTCGTGCCCGGCCTCGACCGGGCGCTGCGGGACCTGGAGGACCAGCTGCGGCGCAGCTGCGCGCTGCGCCGGGAACGCCACGACCCGTGACCGGTCCCCCGACGGGGTCGTCAGCCCGGCACCCGCACGGCCAGGCCGGTGACGAACGCCTCCAGCGCCAGCTCGAAGCTGTCGTGGTCCAGCTCCCGCGCCACCGACGGCAGCAGGTGCGCCTTGTCCAGGTTCGGGTACCGGTCGCGGTAGAGCGCCTGGTCCTCGGAGAACCCGCTGGAGAACGAGGTGAGCGCCGCGCCGAACACCAGGTACATCAGGGACGCGGCGATCATCGTGGCCTCGCGCCGCGACCACCCGGCCGACACCAGGCCGCCGTGCACGACGTCCAGCCGCCGCAGCGACGCCTCGCGGTGCGCGGGGCCGTAGGCGAGGAACGGCACGATGTTCGGGTGCGCCGCCAGCGCCGCCCGGTAGGAGCGCGCCGCGCTGACCAGGCCGTGCCGCCAGTCGCCGCCCTCGAAGCCGGACACGTCGACCCCGGACAGGATCTCGGCGGCCACCTCGTGCAGCAGGTCGTCCTTCGTGGCCACGTGCCCGTACAGCGAGGCGGCCTGAACGCCCAGCTCAGCGGCCAGCTTGCGCATCGACAGGCCGTCGAGGCCGTCGCGGTCGATGATGTGCAGGGCGACGGTCCGGATGCGCGAGGCACTCAGGATCGGGTTCCTCGGCATGTCGCTCCCCTTGCCTGTGGTCGAGTCCGCGCCTAGGTTAGATAACCTAACAGCGTTCGGTTAGGAGGTCGTCCCGGTGGATCTGCGCATCTCCGACGAACACCGGCAGCTCCAGGAGCTGGCCCACAGGTTCACCGAGGAGCGGATCGTCCCGCACGCCGCGCGCTGGGACCGCGACGAGGCCATCGACCGCGACCTCGTGCCCGCCCTCGGCGACGTCGGCTTCCTCGGCCTCGGCGTCGACGAGGAGCACGGCGGCTCCGGCGGCGACAACCTCGCGTACTGCCTCGTCCTCGAAGAGGTCGCCCGCGGCGACTCGGCCGTGCGCGGCATCATCTCCGTCTCCCTCGGGCTCGTCGGCAAGACCATCGCCAAGCACGGCTCCGACGAGCAGAAACAGCGGTGGCTGCCCGGCCTGTGCTCCGGGCGCCTGATCGGCTGCTTCGGCCTCACCGAACCCGGCACCGGCTCCGACGCCGCGTCCCTCGCCACCCGCGCCGAACGCTCCGGCGACGACTGGCTCATCACCGGCGCCAAGGTCTTCATCACCAACGGCACCTGGGCCGACGTCGCCCTGATCTTCGCACGAACGGGTGGTCCCGGACCGCGCGGCATCACCGCGTTCCTCGTCCCCACCGGCACACCCGGCTTCACCGCCACCGAGATCCGCGGCAAGCTCGGCATGCGCGGCCAGGCCACCGCCTCCCTCGCGCTCGACGGCGTCCGCGTCCCCGACTCCGCGCGCCTCGGCGACCTCGGCGGCGGGTTCAGGCTCGCCATGGCCGCCCTCGACCGCGGCCGCATGTCGGTGGCCGCCGGGTGCGTCGGCGCGGCCCGCGGCGCCCTGGAGGCCGCCGTGGAGTACGCCGGCGAACGCGAGCAGTTCGGCAAACCCATCGCCGGCTTCCAGCTCGTCCAGGAACTGCTCGCCGACATGGCCGTCGAGACCGACGCCGCGCGCCTGCTCACCTGGCGCTGCGCCGACCTCGCCGACCGCGGCGAACCGTTCCGCACCGAGGCGTCCATGGCGAAGCTGTACGCCTCCGAAGCCGCCGTGCGCGTCGCGAACAACGCCATCCAGGTGTTCGGCGGGTACGGCTACGTCGACGAGTACCCCGTCGGCAAGTACCTGCGCGACACCCGCGTCACCACCCTCTACGAGGGCACCAGCCAGATCCAGAAGTTGCTCATCGGCCGGGCGCTGACCGGCGTCAACGCGTTCACGTAGCCCGCGGCTCGCGATGTGCGGTCCGCGGCTCGCGGCTCGCGGTTCAGAGGGAGGACACGGACATGGACTTCACGCTCGACGACGAGCAGAAGGAGATCCGCGAGTGGGTGCGGACCTTCGTGCGCAAGGAGGTCGCCCCGCTCGAACCCGAGGTGCTGCGCCGCGAACGCGCCGGGCAGCCCGGGCTCGCGCGCGACGAGCTCAAGGAACTCCAGGACAAGGCCAAGGCCGCCGGGTTCTTCGGCGTCCTCACCCCCCAGGAGTACGGCGGCATGGGCCTCGGCGCGCTCATGACGGCGCTCGTCGAGGCCGAGCTCGGCCGCAGCTTCGTGCCGTTCCGCTTCGGCGGGTACGCCGACAACATCCTGTTCCACGGCAACGAGGAGCAGAAGCAGCGGTACCTGCTGCCCACCATCTCCGGTGAGCGCGTGTCGTGCTTCGCCATCACCGAACCCGGCGCCGGGTCCGACGCCAAGGCGATCCGCACGTCCGCCCGCAAGGACGGCGGCGACTGGGTCATCAACGGCGAGAAGACGTTCATCACGCAGGGCAACGAGGCCGACTTCGTGATGGTGTTCGCCGTGACCGACCGCGAGAAGGGCGCCGACGGCGGCGTGACCTGCTTCCTCGTCGACCGCGACATGGGCTGGAAGTCCGAGCCCATCCCCACCATGGGCCAGTGGGGGCCCGCCGCGCTCGTGTTCGACGACGTGCGCGTCCCCGAGGAGAACGTCCTCGGCGAGGTCGGGCACGGCTTCACCCTCGCCATGCAGTGGATCGGCCAGGGCCGCTACCTGCTCCCGGCGCGCGCCCTCGGGTCGTGCGAGCGGCTGGTCGAGATGGCCGTCGAGCAGGCCAAGAACCGGGTGACGTTCGGGCAGCCCATCGCCGAGTACCAGGCCATCCAGTGGATGCTCGCCGACTCGGCGGTCGAGATCGAGGCGCTGCGCTGGCTGGTCCTGCACGCCGCGTGGCTGGTCGACCAGGGCGCCGACTCGCGGCAGGCCCAGTCGATGGCCAAGCTCTACGGCGGCATCAAGGCCAACGAGATCGTCGACCGGGTGCTCCAGATCCACGGCGGCATGGGCTACACCCGTGAGCTGCCGATCGAGCGCTGGTACCGCGAACTCCGCCTGCTGCGCATCTACGAGGGCACGGACGAGATCCAGCGCCGCACCATCGCCCGCAACCTGCTCAAGGGGCACGCGAAGGTCACCGGCACCCTGGGCTGACCCCCACCGCTCCAGGCCGGCGGCCACCCGGCACCCGACCCGCGCGCCAGCCCCGACCAGCGCGCCAGCCCCGACCGACGCCCGCCCCGCGCCGGTCGGGGCGCGGCCCACACCCAGCCGGGCGTTCACCCAGCCGGGCGTTCGGACCTCGCCACCTCGGGCCCACCCCGACCACCAGGCGCCCGCCCAACTGCTCCAAGCACGTTCCCGCAGGTCAGCCGCCCCGGACAAGCCACCCCCGTGCCGGGCACCCGGACCGGCCACCCCGTGCCAGTCGTTCCAAGCCAGCCGACCGTCCCAGGTCAGCCGCGCTCGCCGTCCAGCCGCACCACGACCGTGACCCGTCCCTTGCCGTCACGCCGCGCGACGGCGTGCCCCGCGCGATCGGCGCCACCCAGCCGCAGCGACAGCGGCCCGCCGTCGCCGGTGAAGTTGCGCCACCACGTCTTGGCGTCGGGCATGACCACCCTGATCGCGACGGTGTCACCCGCACGCCGGTAGGCGACCGGCGTGCTGAAGGTCCGCCCCGACCGGCGACCGGTGTAGGTGACAACGGTGATGTACCGGCTGACGTACCGCCCCCAGCGCGGGGACGACCACAGCGCCACGACCCGGCCGTTGACGCCGTCGACCATGCGCCCCGTCAGCGTTCCCGCACGTCGCACGGGACCTCCCTGGCTACGTCGTTCCCGGCACCGAGCGGTTGTCGCACCGCTACCGGCGACACTAGCCAGGCGAGCGGGGGACTCCACCCGCTCCGCGTGAAGTGAGAAGGATGCGTGGCGTCGCGTATCGCATTCGCGGTTGGCGATCCGGGCGACTCGGGCGACTCGGGTAACCGGGTGACTCCCGCCGCGCCGCCTCCTTCTTTTCCGGCAACGAAATTATCTCCCGGAAAGTTGCCGGCCGGCAGGGCGTTAACTCGTACCGGTGAATTCCGTCGACCGAGGGCCTACCGGTACAGGCTCACTGACCTGCCATTATGCCACAAACCCACCTCTCACCCCAGGCTGGTGAGCATTTGTGCGCACACCCTGGCCAGGTGTTTGCGCATCACGTCCCCGGCCTTGCGCGGCTCTCCCGCCGCCACGGCGGCCACCAGGTTGTCGTGGTCGTCCAGTGACGCGTGCTGGTGCGGCGGGTCATCGCGCAGCCCGCTCCGCAGCAGCACCACGCGCTGCTGCACCAGCCTGACCTGTTCGGCGATCCGGGGACTGCGCGCGGCGTCCAGCATGGCCTGGTGGAAGGCCAGGTCCAGTCGGTACGGGAAGCGTTCGCCGGCCGAGTAGGCGCGGCGCGATTCGTCGCACACTGCGCGCAGGCGCACGACGTCGCGCTCGGTGCGGCGGGTGGCCGCGAGTTCGGCCGCCGCGCACTCCAGGGCGGCCCTCAGTTCGAACAGCGCTTGCACCTCGGCCGCGTCGGCGGTGGGCACGGACGCGCCGCGGTGGGGCACCAGGACGAGGAGCCCTTCGGACGCGAGTTGCCGGATGGCCTCGCGCAGCGGCCCGCGGGAGATGCCGAGCCGTGCGGCCACCTCGACCTCGTTCACGCGCGCGCCCGCCGGGATGTCACCCGTCAGCACCAGTTCGCGCAGTGCGTCGACGGCCTGGCCGGCCAGGCTCATGTGCAGGGGTGGTGTCACGAACGTCTCCTAGCACACCCGACGGGCCTCATGTTAACTGTCGACAGTCAACAGGGATGCTGAGAGGGGCGCGCGGCATGGCGCACGAACTGGTCGCCGAGGTGTGGCGGGGCGGGTTCCTGGAGTCGGTGCACCACGGTTCGGTCGTCGCGCTCGACGCCGCCGGCCGCGTGGCGTTCACGGTGGGCCGCCCGCAGGACACGACCTACCCGCGCTCGTCGAACAAGCCGGTGCAGGCGTTGGCCATGCTGCGCCACGGCCTGGACCTGGACGGCGAGCTGCTGGCGCTGGCCTGCGCGAGCCACTCCGGCGAGGACTTCCACGTCGAGGGCGTGACCGCGATCCTCGAACGGCACGGCCTGCCGCTCTCCGCGCTGCGGTGCACGCCCGACCTGCCGATCGGCGAGGAGGCCCTCAGGGCCCACCTGGCGCGCGGTCGGGGCAAGGCGCCCCAGTACATGAACTGCTCGGGCAAGCACGCGGCGATGCTGGCGACCTGCGCGGTCAACGGCTGGTCGACGCACGACTACCTGGACCCGGCGCACCCGCTCCAGGGCGCGATCCGCGACACGCTGGAGGACCTGGCCGGGGAGCGGATCGGCGCGGAGGGCGTGGACGGGTGCGGCGCGCCGCTGCTCGGCATCAGCCTCACGGGGCTGGCCAGGGCGTTCGGCAGGATCGCGAGCGCGCGCGACGGTCACGAGGCGCGGATCGCGCGGGCGATGGGCGCCCACCCGGAGTGGGTGGGCGGCACGGGCCGCGACGTCACGAAGCTGATGCGGGCGGTCCCGGGGGCGGTGGCGAAGGACGGGGCGGAGGGCGTGTACGCGATCGGCCTGCCGTCGGGTGAGGCGGTGGCGTGCAAGATCGCCGACGGGTCGAGCCGGGCGCGGGCGGTGGTGCTGGTGGCCGCGCTGCGCCGGCTGGGTGCCGCGGGTGTGGGCGGCGGGGACGCGGTGGCCGGGAGCGCGGCGGCCGGGGACGCCGTGGCCGGGAGCGCGGCGGCCGGGGACGCGGCAGCCGCGAGCGCGGTGGCCGGGGACGCGGCGGGCGGGTTGGACGAACTGGCGACGTTCCCGGTGCTGGGGCACGGTCGGGTGGTGGGGTCGGTCCGGCCTTCTGCCGTGCTGGTGGGTTGAACCGCCCATTACGCTTTCGGCATGGCCAGTGCCGGTGCCGCAGACCTCCCGGACGACCGTCCGCGCGACGGTGACGACGACCTCGCCGACCTCGACGACGAGCTGATCGGGCTCGACCCCGACGACCCGGAGACGCGGGCGTTCGCCGAGCACCTGGACCGGATGCAGCGGCGGCAGCCGAACTTCACGATCGAGGGGTCGTTGGCAGGGGTGGAGCACTTCGCGGACTCGGCGAACCGGGCGGGCGGGTTGCGCCGGCTCACGGCCGTGGTCGTGGTGGCGCTGATCCTGCTGGGCGCGGGTGTGAGCGTGTGGTACTACCTGGGCGACCTGCTGACCGTCTTCTTCGATTAGTTTCGACTACCGTGGAAGGCATGGAACCTGTCGTCGGCGCCACCCCGAAGGTGGTCCGCTCCGAGCTCGAGTGGCGGGAGATCCTCACGCCCAAGGAGTTCGCGGTGCTGCGCGGTGCGGGCACGGAGCCCGCGTGGACGGGCGAGTACACCGAGACCAAGAGCGAGGGCGTGTACGAGTGCCGCGCGTGCGGCGCGGAGTTGTTCCGCAGCGACACGAAGTTCGACTCGCACTGCGGTTGGCCGTCGTTCTTCTCGCCGCTGGCGGGTGACGCGGTGATCCTGCGCGAGGACCGGACGCTCGGCATGGTGCGCACGGAGGTGTTGTGCGCCACGTGCCACAGCCACCTGGGGCACGTTTTCGAGGGTGAGGGCTACCAGACCCCGACGGACCAGCGGTACTGCATCAACTCGATCAGCCTGCGCCTGGTCGAGGACGGCACCGGTCGGGCAGGCTGAAGGCGCTTTCCCGCACGACGATCGACGATGGCGATCGACCGCGGTGGTCGATGATGTTGTCCACACCTGGAGGGAACATGCGCGTGGTCAAGGGCACGGACGGCGAGGGCTCCGGCGGCGTCGACGGCGCTTCGTCCTCCTGACGGAGGTGCCGGCGGGGGCTTGGGCGGCGGCTGAACCCTAAGGCTTGCCCAAGCCCCCTTGCCGGGGTGTGGCCCGGAGCACACCATGGGTTCCTGGCTGGTGGGACCCGGTCCCACCGAGGCCCACAGGGGGTGGACCGTGGAGCGACCGTGGGGGCTTTCGGGCCCGGAGTTCCTGGAGTTGTACTGGATCGGGCTGGCGTTGTCGCCGGCGTTCGCGATCCTGGTCCGAGTGCGCCTGCGGCGGACGCGGGGAGGCGTCCCAGCGGGTGTGCTCGGGTTGGTGGAGGTGGCTTACCTGACCGGTGGTCCGCGGCGCGCGGTGGAGGCGTCGTTGGCCGGTCTGCTGGCGTCGGGTGCCCTGGTGGCGGCGCGCAACGGGGCGGTGCGGGTGAACGGGGCGCCGACGGCGGAGCACCCGGTGGACCGGGCGGTGCTGGCCGACGCGGCGCGCTACCGGTACCGGACGATGGTGTTGCTCGTGACCTCGGTGTCCGGGCAGGACGCGCCGCACGCGGTGGGCCGTCGACTGTCCGAAGAGGACTACGTGGTGCCGCCGGCGGTGGTGCGGTCCCGGTTGCGGCTGGGTGTCGTGCCGTTGGCGCTGCTGTTCGCGGTCGGCGTGGCGCGGTGGGTGAACGGGGTGGCGATCGGCGCGCCCGTGGGCTGGTTGACGTTGCAGCTGGTGCTGACCGGGGTGCTGGGGTGGCTGCTGCTCAGGGCGCGCGGGGTGACGCGCACCGCCCGGGGTGACGCGGCGGTGGCGGCGGCGCGGGCGAACTGGTCGGGTCGTGCCGAGGAGCGGGTCGCGCTCGACGGGTTCGCCGCCCACCCGGACGTGGTGCTGCGGGCGGCGGTGCGCCCGGCGCGGGCGGCGTCGCGGCGGGGGTCGGGCGGGCCCTTCCTGGCGGGGTACGCGGTGACGGGTTCGTCCGGGGGGTGCGGGGGTTCCTCGTCGGACGGCGGTGGCGGCGGGTCGAGCTGCGGCGGCGGCGGCGGTGGCGGCGGCGGCGGGGGTGGCTGCGGCGGCGGTGGTGGCGGCGGCTGAGTCCCGCCCGGGGCGGCCGGGGCCGGTCTAGGTTGGCGGCCATGGGTTTCCTGTGGTGGTGCGGCGCGGCGCTCGTGGCCGCGGTGGTCGTGGGTCTGCGGGTGAAGCGGGTGACCGGCGCCGCGCCGTCCCGGGTGCTGTCGTTCGAGGAGATCGGCTACCTCGGGGGTGGGCCGGTGCGGGCGGTGGAGGTGGCGGTGTCGGGGTTGGTGGCCGACAACCGGGCCCGCGTGTCGGGGACGGTGGTCAGCGCGGTCCCGGGGCCGGCGGAGCGGCCCGCGTCGGCGTTGCAGGGGGCGTTGCTGGAGGGGTTGCGGGGGCCGCGCGACCTGGACGAGCTGGTGGTGTCGGCGTCGACCGGCGGGCCGGTCCGGCGGATCGGGCGGCGGCTGGTCGCGGAGGGGCTGCTGGTGGCGCCGAGGCGGCGGCTGGCGCGGGCGCTGCTGGCCCTCGCGCCGGTGGCGCTGGTCGCGCTGCTGGTCGTGGTCGCGGGGCCGGGCGGGTGGGAGTCGGTCGTCGCGCTGTCCGTCGCCGGCGCGCTCGCGGTCCTGCTGCTGCTGGGTCCGCCGCCCGTCCTGACCAGGTGGGGTGCGCGGGCGTTCGCGGGGGCCACCGCGGGTCTCGCGCCGGTCGACCCGGCCGAGGTGACCGCGCGGTACGGCCTCGCGCGGGCCGCCGTCGTCCCGTCCGCGCCGCGCGAGGGGGCGGCGCGGGCGGAGACGGCGGTGTTCGACGGCGAACGCGCGGAACCGATCGCACCTGCGGAAACGTCCCAGGGACCACGTCCGCGGCGCGGGCGCGCCGTGGTGGTCGAGCCGCGGCGCTGGCAGCGCCGCAACGGGTGGTTGGTGGCCGGTGGGTGGTTCGCGGGCGGGTGGTTGGCCGCGCAGTGGTTGGAGGGTGACGATGGCGGGTTCCTGGACGGCGACCACGGCGGGTTCGGCGGGTTCGACGCCTGAGCCGCGGCCCGAGGAGCTGGCGTTCCTGGCCGGTGGCCCGGGGCGGGCGGCCGAGGTGGCGGTGATCTCGCTGGTCGAGGCGGGCGCGGTGCGGATCTCGCGCGACGGCCTGGTCAGCGCGGTGCGGGGGCCGGAGCGCGCGTGGAGCCCGTTGCAGCGCGTGGTGCTGCGCGCGGTGCCGATGCGGCTCGGGGACGTGATCTCGACGGTCGCGGGCAGCGCCGAGGCGGACGTGCTGCGGCGGGAGCTGGCGGCGCGCGGGTTCACCACGTCGCCGGGGCGGCGCTCGGCGTGGCGGGTGGCGCGCGTGGTGAGCGTCGCGCTGGTCCTGGGGGCGCTGTTCGCGGTCGGCCTGACCGGGTGGTCCGCGCTGGTGGTGATCGCGGCCGGTGTGCTGTTCGCGGCGGTGAACGTCGGCGCGGCGGTGGGGCGGCGGCCGTTGACGCGCGCGGGCCGGGCGGCGGTGCGGCGGCTGTTCGTGCGGACCTCCACGTCGGACCCGGTGGGGCTGGTGGCGTGCTACGGGCTGCTGGGCCGCGCGCACGGGCGGGTCGTGTGGTCCGGGTGGCTGGACATCGCGCCGGCCGCGGCGGCGACGTTGCGGCGCCGGAAGCGGAAGCGCGGGTCCGGCGGCACGGGCGGGTCGTCCTGCGGCACGACCGGGTGCGGGAGCTGCGGGTCGGGGTCGAGCTCCGGGTCGTCGTGCGGCGGTGGTGGCGGCAGCAGCTGCGGCGGTGGTGGCGGTTGTGGTGGCGGTGGCGGGGACTGACGCGCGGCGGGCTCCGGGGACGTGGGCTCCGGGGACGTGGGCGGCGGGGACGACCGAAGGGCGGGTGGGGCGGGTGCGGGGACTGGGCGTCGGGATCGGGTGGCGGGCGGAGATCGACTTGACCGTCGAGGCGCTGCCGGTGGACTTCGTGGAGGTCGTGGCGGAGAACCTGCACGTCGGGGGGCTGCCGGAGTCGATCCGGCTGCTGCGGGAACGCGGCGTGCCGGTCCTGCCGCACGCCGTGTCGCTGTCGCTGGGCGGCGCGGAGCCCGTCGACCCGGCCAGGGTGGCGCACCTGGGCGCGCTGGCCGAGGCGCTCGACGCGCCCTTCGTGAGCGACCACGTGTGCTTCGTGCGCGCGGGCGGCCTGGACTCGGGTCACCTGATGCCGCTGCCGCGCACCCGTGACGCGCTCGACGTGCTGGTGGCCAACGTGAGGTCCGCCCAGGCGGACCTGCCGGTGCCGCTGGCGCTGGAGAACGTGGCCGCCCTGCTGGAGTGGCCGGGCGGCGAGCTGTCCGAGGGGCGGTTCCTCGCCGAGCTGGTCGAGCGCACCGACTGCCACCTGCTGGTGGACGTCGCCAACCTCTACGCCAACGCCCGCAACCTCGGCACCGACGTGGACCGCTTCCTCGACGAGGTGCCGCTGGAGCGCCTCGCGTACGTGCACGTCGCGGGCGGTGTGGAGCAGCGGGGCGTCTACCACGACACGCACGCCCACGCCGTGCTCCCGGAGGTGCTGGACGTCCTGGCCCGGCTGTGCGAGCGGGCCGACCCGCCCGGTGTGCTGCTGGAGCGCGACGACGACTACCCGTCCGACGACGAGCTGCGCGCCGAGCTGGCCGCGATCCGCGCGGTGGTGGGGGTGCCGGGGTGACGGGGCCGCAGCGGGAGCGGTTGGGGGCGGCGCAGGCCGAGCTGCTCGACGCCCTGCTCGCGGGCGGCACGCCCCCGGCGGGGTTCGACGAGCGGATGGTGCGGGTGGAGCGGCGGGCGCTGCTGGACAAGCGGCGCGGGATCGTGGGGTCGCTGCGCCCGGACGTCGCCGCGGAGCTGGGCGAGCGGTTCCGGCCGCTGTTCGACGAGTACGCGGCGGGCAACCCCCGGCGGGCGGGCAGCCGGTTCCGGGACGACGCCGCCGCGTTCGCCGCGTGGGCCGCCGAACGGGGCGAGCTGGCCCCGCCGCCGAGGCGCCGGTGGTGGCGGCGGGCGACCTGAGGCGCGTCGCGCGGGCCGAGGTTTGCCGCAGCGGTCCCCGTGCAACCCCGGTGGTGGAGCCGCACCCGGCGAGCCTGGTCGCGGGGACGACATGCGCCTGCTGGACCAATCCGGATCTGCGCTGGTCGACCGCGCACTCGACGTCAGCCCCGAAACGGCCTACCCGAACAGTCCGGACCGCCCAGTGGGTGGGCCGCACGCAGGTATCTCGATTGGTGCCGACGGCTCAGTTACCGACAAGTAGGTAACCGTTTACTCCGCTGAACCGGTGAAGAACATACCGACCAATCAGCGGCTGCCCCCGTCTGCCGAGCCCTTTACCGTCGGTGAGGTCAAGGGCGACGTCACTCCCGGTACAACTGCCGCGACCGCGGGTAACACCGCCCTTCCGGCCACGCGCCCCGCGGCGCGCGGCACCCCATCGGGAGGTACGGCGAGTGAAGAGCACACGTTGGCGCGGCACGACGTGGGGGGCCGCGCTGGTCGCGGCGACCCTGGCGGCGAGCGGCCTGGCGCCGGGCACCGGGCCCGCGCGGGCCGGCACCCAACAGGACGGCACCCAGCAGGACCGGATCGCGAACACGGACACAGGCATCGGCGCGGAGCACCACGCGGTCACCCTCGTCACCGGCGACCGGGTCGTGCTGGCCGGTGACGGGGTGCGCGCGTTCGTCGCCGCCCCCGGCCGCGAGCGCACCGTCTTCCACACCTACGAGAGGGACGGGCACCTGCACGTGGTGCCGCGCGACGCGGCGAGGCTGATCTCCCAGGGCCGGCTCGACCCGCGGCTGTTCGACGTCACGGGGCTCGTCGAGTCCGGGTACGACGACGCACGGCGCGACACCGTGCCGCTGATCGTGGCCGGCGACGAGGAGCCCGCGGCGGCGGGCCTGCACGTCACCCGGTCGCTGCCGGTGGTCGGCTCGTACTCCGCGCGGGTCGTGAAGTCGCAGGCCGCCGAGACCTGGCGAACGCTCGTGTCGAGGGCGAGCGTGCGCAAGGTGTGGCTGGACGGGCTGCGCGAGCTGAGCCTGGACCGCTCGACGGCGCAGGTCGGCGCGCCCGCCGCGTGGGCCGCCGGGTACACCGGCAAGGGCGTGAAGGTGGCCGTGCTGGACACCGGCGTGGACGCCGCCCACCCGGACCTGGCCGGGCACGTCGTCGAGGCGGAGAACTTCACCGAGGACCCGGACGGCACCGACGGCGTCGGCCACGGCACGCACGTCGCCGCCACGATCGCGGGTGGCGTCGCGCCGTACCGGGGCGTCGCGCCGGAGGCGGACCTGCTGGACGGCAAGGTGTGCGTGGCGGCGGGCTGCCAGGAGTCGGCGATCGTGGCCGGCATGGAGTGGGCGGCGGCGCGGGGCGCGGACGTGGTGAACCTCAGCCTGGGCGGCGACGACACGGCGGAGCTGGACCCGCTGGAGGAGGCCGTGCAACGGCTGTCGGAGCGGACCGGGACGCTGTTCGTGGTGGCGGCGGGCAACAACGCGCGACCGGGGACGATCAGCTCGCCGGGCAGCGCCGACGCCGCGCTGACCGTGGGCGCGGTGGACCGGCTGGACGGCATCGCGCCGTTCTCCAGCCGAGGGCCGCGCACCGGTGACGGCGGCGTGAAACCGGACCTGACCGCGCCGGGCGTGGACGTCGTGGCCGCGAGGGCCGCCCGCGGCACGGTCGGCACCCCGGTGGGCGAGGGCCACGTGGCCATGTCCGGCACGTCGATGGCGACGCCGCACGTGGCGGGCGCGGCGGCGCTGCTCGCGCAGCAGCACCCGGACTGGACGGGCGCGCAGGTCAAGGCGGCGCTGGTGGCGTCGGCGCGGAACAACCCGGAGCTGACCGCGTTCGACCAGGGCGCGGGCCGCCTCGACCTGGCGAAGGCGATCACGACGACGGTCACCGCCGAACCGGCGAGCCTCGCGATGGGCCTCCAAAGGTGGCCGCACGACGACGACGCGCCGGTCGGCCGGACCGTCGCCTACCGCAACACCGGCACGGCCCCGGTGACGCTGGCCCTGTCGGTGGACGTGCGGGGGCCGGACGGGTCGGCCGCGCCCGGCGGCCTGCTGGGCGTCGCGCCCGCGAAGCTGACCGTCCCGGCGGGCGGCGAGGCGACCGCGACGGTCACCGCGGACACCCGGCTCGGGTCGGTGGACGGCCTGTACGTCGGCTCCGTGGTGGCCACCGGCGGCCCGGCACCGCTGCGGACCGCGGTGAGCGTGAACCGCGAGGTGGAGAGCTACGACGTGGAGTTCGAGTTCGTGGACGCGGCGGGCGCGCCCGCGGTCGACTACTACTCGTCGGTCATCGGCCTGGACACCGACACGTTCGCGTTCCCCTACGACGCGGACGGGTCGTTCGCGCTGCGGCTGCCCCGGGGCGAGTACTTCACCGGCACCGACGTGCAGAGCGAGGGCGGGAAGCTCGCGCTGCTGCCCCGGCCGTCCCTCACCGTGGACCGGGACCAGCGGGTGGTGTCCGACGCGCGCACCGCCCGGCCGTTGAGGATCACCGCGCCGGACGCGGCCGCGCAGGAGGCGCTGGGCGACATCACGGTGGTGCGCCGGCACGGCGACCGGCAGGCCAGCACCAGCACCGCGTTCCTGGGCGGGTTCGGCGCGGACGTGTCGATCGCGCACGCCGGCCCGGAGCTGCCCGGCGACGGGGTGGTGTCGCTGATCGGGTCGCAGCTGCGCGGCACGCCGGAGGGCGGCACGCCGGTGACGTACCGGTTCGCCTGGAGCCAACGGGGCGTGCTGCCCACCGGGTTCGTGAAGGCCCCGGCCGCCGCCGACCTCGCCGAGGTGCGCACGACGTTCGGGCCGGGTCCGGCGGGTCGCGCGTTCGGCCACGGCGGCAACCCGATGACGCCGGGCGGCGTGGGCGGCTGGGCGTGGCTGCCGGACGTCACCTCCCCCGGCCAGGCCGTCAACCGGGTCACCACCGACCTGGCGTGGTCGTGGGGTTTCCTCCAGTTCGGCCCGGACGGCGGTGTGGAGGCCACGCTGACCTCGCCGGAACGCGCCTACACGAGGGGCGCGCGGGCCGCCGAGGAGGCCAACGACCCGGTGTTCTCCCCCGCGCTGCCGCCGTCGCGGTCGCCGTACCTGGGGCGCATGGGCGACGACGTGGCGTTCGCGGTGCCGCTGTTCACCGACGCCTCCGGCAACGGCGGCACGGCGGCGGTGTCGTCGGCGCGCACCACGTTGCTGCGCGACGGGGTCGAGGTCGGCGAGACGCCGTACGCGGGCAACGGGCTGTTCCCGGTGCCGGCGGGCGAGGCGGGCTTCCGGGTGGAGACCGAGGCGGTGCGCGCGGCGGGGTCGTCGGACTTCGCGACGCGGGTGGCCTCGGCGTGGACGTTCCGGTCGGGCACCACCTCCGGTGACGGGTACGCGCCGCTGCCGCTGTCGGTGGTGCGGTTCACGCCGGAGCTGGACGCCTCCGGGTCCGCGCCGCGCGGGCGGGCGCTGCGGGTGCCGCTGACCGTGCAGCAGCAGGAGGGCGCGGCCAACGGCCGGGTGGAGCGGATCGACGTCGAGGTGTCGTTCGACGACGGCGCGACGTGGACCGCGGCCCCGGTGTCCGGCGGGGCGGCCACCGTCACCACGCCCGCCGCCGCCGGGTTCGGCTCGGTGCGGGTCAAGGCCGTCGACAGCGCCGGGAACGCGGTGGAGCACACCGTGGTCCGGGCCTTCAAGGTCGCCTGACGCGGCACGTGGGGGCGCCCGCCGCAGTGGGTGCCCCCACGTGGGGCGAAGCAACGCCGGCTGGGCCGCACGGCGGCGGGCCCCGCCGCGTTCCAGCGGCTGAACCGGTCCTCCCACCTGGTTAGCGTCGGACCCACGCAACCAGATCAGGGAGGTATCTGTGTTGATGTCCGGAGCACGCACGCGCTGGGGGGCCGCACTGGCCGTCGTGGCGCTCGTGGCGGGGGGCGCGTCGACCGCCACCGCCGCGCCGCCGCCGTTACCGCCACCGCTCGCGGGGGACGCCCCGTCGGACCACCGCACGCACGCCGTCACCCTCGTCACCGGCGACCGGGTCGTCGTCGCGGGCGACCGGGTCCTGTCGGTGACCCCCGGCCCGGGCCGGGAACACCTGTCGTTCCACCGGTTCCGGCGCGACGGGCACCTGCACGTGGTGCCGCGCGACGCCGCCGCGCCGCTCGCCGCGGACCGGCTCGACCCGCGCCTGTTCGACGTGACCGGCCTCGTGGCGGCGGGCTACGACGACGCGCGGCGCGACACCGTGCCGCTGATCGTCACCGGGTCCTCCGCGCCCGGCGCGCGGGTCACCCGCCCGCTGGCCGCGCTGGGCGCGGTGGCCGCCGAGGCGCCCAAGTCCGCGGCCGCGCTGCCCGCGCTGCTCGCCGACCCCGGCGTCGTCAAGGTGTGGCTGGACGGCAAGCGGCGGACGTCGCTGGACCGCTCCACCGCGCAGGTCGGCGCGCCCACCGCGTGGGCCGCCGGGTACACCGGCGCGGGCACCAGGGTCGCCGTGGTGGACAGCGGCGTCGACCAGGACCACCCGGACCTGGCGGGGAAGCAGGTCGCCGAGCGGAACTTCACCGAGGACCCCGACGTGACCGACCTCGTGGGCCACGGCACGCACGTCGCCTCGACCATCGCGAGCGGTCGCGCGCCGTACCGGGGCGTCGCCCCCGACGCGGGGATCATCGACGCCAAGGTGTGCTCGGTGTCGGACTGCCGGGAGTCGTGGATCGCCGAGGGCATGGCGTGGGCGGTCGAGCAGGGCGCCGACGTGGTCAACATGAGCCTCGGCGGCACGGACTCCCCCGGCCTGGACCCGTTGGAGGAGGCCGTCGACGCGCTGTCCGCGAGCAGCGGCGCCCTCTTCGTCATCTCGGCGGGCAACTCCGGCCGGCCCGGCACGATCGGCTCGCCGGGCAGCGCGGACGCCGCCCTCACCGTGGGTGCGGTCGACCGCGACGACACCATCGCGCCGTTCTCCAGCCGGGGCCCGCGGGTCGGCGACGGCGCGCCCAAACCGGACGTCACCGCGCCCGGCGTGGGCATCGTGGCCGCCGAGGCGAACAGCGGCGGCGACCACTTCGCCGCGTCCGGCACGTCCATGTCCAGCCCGCACGTCGCCGGCGCGGCGGCGCTGATCGCCCAGCAGCACCCCGACTGGGACGGCGAGCGCATCAAGGCCGCGCTCATGGCGACCGCCAAGCCCAACCCGGCGCTCACCGCGTTCGACCAGGGCGCGGGCCGCGTCGACCTGACCCGGGCCATCGGCGCGACGATCACCGCCGACCCGCCGTCGCTGGCGTTCGGCTCCCAGGCGTGGCCGCACGACGACGACACCCCCGTCACCCGCGAGGTGTCGGTGCGCAACCCGGGCGCCGCGCCGGTCACCCTCGACCTGGCCGTCGACCCGGACGGCTCCGCGCCCGCGGCGCTGTTCACCGCCACGCCGGCGAACATCACCGTGCCCGCGGGCGGCGAGGCCACCGTCACCGTCACCGCCGACACGCGGGTCGCCACCGCCGACGGCGCCTACAGCGGCACGCTCGTCGCGCGCGGCGGCGGCGCGGAGCTGCGCGTGCCGCTCGGCGTGGACCGCGAGGTGGAGAGCTACGAGGTCCGGTTCGACGTGGTCGACGCCGACGGCGCGCCCGCCGCCGACTACGCCGCGTTCGTCATCGGCCTGGACCTCGACGTCGTCACGATCATCGGCGGCCAGCCGGGCGGGCGGTCCGTGCGGCTGCCCAAGGGCGAGTACCTGGTGGTCACCGACGTGCTGACCGGCACCCGGCGGGCCGTGCTGCCGCAACCGTCCCTCGGCGTCACCGCCGACACCACCGTCACCGCCGACGCGCGGGTCGCGCGGCCCGTCCGGGTCGGCTACCCCGACGCCGGTGCGACGCCGCGGGTCGGCGACCTGCTCGTCGTCCGCCGGTACGGCGGCGTCCTCAACGGCGTCGGCACCGCCTTCCCGGGCGGGTTCGGCGACACCGCCATCGGGCACCTCGGCCCGGAGCTGCCCGCCGACGAGGTGGACGTGCTCGTCGGGGAGCAGGCGAGCGGCACGCCCGTCGGCGGGACACCGGTGAACTACCGGTTCTCCTGGCGCGAGCGCGGCAAGGCGCCCACCGGCCTCGTCCGCTCCCCCGCCCGGCGCGAGCTGGCCGAGGTGCGCACCTCGTTCGGGCCCGTGCCGGCGGGCGCGGACCTGGTGTTCGGGGCGGTCCCGACGCTCCCCGAGGGCATCGGCGGCCTCCTGTGGGACGCCGACGTCGACACCCGGTCGATCGACTACACCACCACCGGCGACGGCCTGCGCTGGGTGTTCACGCCCTACGAGGTGCGCGACGGGGCGGGCGTGGCCGTGCAGTACTCGGAGCCGCTGGAGCTGCGCGCCGGCCGCGTGCACCGCGAGCGGTTCAACCACGCGGTGTTCGGGCCCGCGCTGCCGTCGCCGGACGGGGGGCACCTGTCCCGCCTCGGCGACGAGATCGGCTTCTCGGTGCCGGTGTTCGGCGACGGCGAGGGGCACAGCGGCGACGCGCTCACCGCCTCGGCCCGCACCACCCTGCACCGCGACGGGGTGCTCGTCGGCGAGGTGCCGTACGCGGGCGGCGGGTTGTTCACCGTGCCGCCGGGCACCGCCCGGTACCGCGTCGACACCGAGGCCGAGCGCGCGCCGGGCGTCTCGGAGTTCACCACGTCGCTGCGCTCGTCGTGGACGTTCCGCTCCGGCACCGTGCCCGGCGACGAGCCGGAGGCGCTGCCGCTGACCGTCGTGCGGTTCGCCCCCAACCTCGACGACGCCACCGGCTCCGCGCCGCGCGGTCGCCTGCTGCGGGTGCCGCTCGTGGTCGAGCAGCAGGCCGCGGCCGGGGTGGGCCGGCTGACCGTCGAGGTGTCGTTCGACGACGGCGGGTCGTGGTCGAAGGTGCCCGTCGCGGGCCGCACGGCGCTCGTGCGCAACCCCGGCGCGGCCGGCTTCGCCTCGCTGCGCGTCCGCGGCGCGGACCGGGCGGGCAACGGGTTCGAGCACACCCTCGTCCGCGCCTACAAGATCTCCTAGGCGCACACCGGGCGGAGAGGCACCCACCCGGCGGTGGGTGCCTCTTCCGTACCAACGACAAACGGTAAGTAACCACCAGAAGGACTCGTTGAGGGGACGAACACCCCTCGAAGAGATGCTGACCTCACCCTGACGGGTGGATAGCGTCGAGTGGGTTGGGGGGCTTCGTCACTTCCGGTTCACGCCACGGCCGCAGGTCAACGCCGCCTTCCGGCTGCGCGTCCCACGACGCGCACGACCGGACAGGGAGGTATCCGTGCCGAGAACACGTACGCGGGGCATGGCCCGGGGGGCCGTCGCGGTCCTGGCCGCCGGGCTCGTCGCGGTCCCGGCCGCGGGGGCGGCCGGCGCGGCGCCACCGCGGCAGCCGGGCCGAGAGCAGGCCCAGCAGCCGACCCAGCCGCAGCAGCCGGCGCGCGACCGGCGGGACACCGCGTTCGCCGTCACGCTCCTCACCGGCGACCGGGTCGTGGTGAACGGCGACGGCAGCCGCGCGGTCGAGGCCGGACCCGGCCGCGCGGGCACCGCGTTCACCACCTTCGAACGCGACGGGCACCTGCACGTCGTGCCCGCCGACGCCCAGCGCGCCCTGGCCTCGGGCCGGCTCGACCCGCGCCTGTTCGACGTCACCGGCCTGCGCGACGCCGGCTACGACGACGCCCGGCGCGACACCCTGCCCCTCGTCGTCACCCGCACGGGCGGCGCACGACCGCTCGCCGCGGCCGGCGTCCGGGTGACCCTCGACCTGCCCGCCGCCGGCGCGGTCGCCGCCCACGCCGTCAAGGCCGAGGCCGCCACCGCCCACCGGGCCCTCGTCGACGACCCGACCGTGCGCGCGGTCTGGCTCGACGGCCTGCGCACCCGGGACCTCGACCGCTCCACCGCGCAGGTCGGCGCGCCCACCGCGTGGGCCGCCGGGTACACCGGCGCGGGCGTCGAGGTCGCCGTGCTCGACGGCGGCGTCGACGGCGACCACCCCGACCTGGCCGGCAGCGAGGTCGCCGAGCGGAACTTCACCACCGACCCCGACGCCACCGACCTCGACGGCCACGGCACGCACGTCGCCGCCACCGTCGCCGGTTCCGGCACCGGGTACCGGGGCGTCGCGCCGGACGCGCGGGTCCTCGACGGCAAGGTGTGCTCGCGGGGCGGCTGCGCCGAGTCCTGGATACTCGCCGGCCTGCAGTGGGCCGTCGACCAGGGCGCCGACGTCGTCAACCTCAGCCTCGGCGGCACCGACACCCCCGGGCCCGACCCGTTGGAGGAGGCCGTCGACGCGCTGTCCGCGAGCAGCGGCACCCTCTTCGTGGTCGCCGCCGGCAACTCCGGCGGGCCGGGCACGATCGGCTCGCCCGGCAGCGCGGACGCCGCCCTCACCGTGGGGGCGGTCGACCGCGACGACGGCATCGCGCCGTTCTCCAGCCGGGGCCCGCGGGTCGGCGACGGCGGCGTCAAGCCCGACATCACCGCGCCCGGCGTGGACATCGTCGCGGCCAAGGCCGCGCGGGGCACCATCGGCACCCCGGTCGGCGACGGCCACGTCGCCCTGTCCGGCACGTCCATGGCCACCCCGCACGTCGCCGGCGCGGCGGCGCTGATCGCCCAGCAACACCCCGACTGGGACGGCGAACGCATCAAAGCCGCGCTCATGGCGACCGCGAAGCCCAACCCGGCGCTCACCGCCTTCGACCAGGGCGCCGGCCGCGTCGACCTGACCCGGGCCATCGGCGCGACGATCACCGCCGACCCGCCGTCGCTGGCGTTCGGCTCCCAGGCGTGGCCGCACGACGACGACACCCCCGTCACCCGGCGGCTGACGCTGCGCAACAGCGGCGACGAGGCGGTCACCGCGCCCGTCACCGTCCGGGCCACCGGCCCCGACGGCGCGCCCGCACCGGCCGGCCTGTTCACCGCCGCACCCGCCGACGTCACCGTCCCCGCGGGCGGCGAGGCCACCGTCACCGTCACCGCCGACACCCGCGCGGGCGCGCTCGACGGCGCGCACTCGGGCGCGGTCGTCGTCGGCGACGCGACGCGGGTGCCGGTCGGCGTCGACCTCGAAGCCGAGAGCCACGACGTCACCGCGACGTTCCTCGACGCGGCGGGCGGCACGCCGTTCGCCCACTCCGGCGTCGTCATCGGCCTCGACAACGACGTGTTCACGTTCCTGGACGGCGACAGCGGCACCGTCACCACCCGCCTGCCCCGGGGCGAGTACACCGTGCAGGCCACCGTGGTCAGCGGCGACGCCGACGACCCGGCGTACGCGCTGATGCCGCGCCCGGCCCTGTCCGTCACCCGGGCGGAGACCCTGGTGTTCGACGCGCGCGACGCGAGACCCGTCAGGATCACCACGCCCGACCCCGGCGCCACCCCGGCCATCGCCGACATCGGCGTCACCCGCAGCCTCGGCGACCGCAGGATCAGCGTCGGCTCGGCGTTCACGGGCGGCTTCCCGGACTCGCTCACCCTCGCCCACACCGGTCCCGGGCTGCCCGCCGACCAGCTGAACACGACGATCGGCGCGCAGTACCGGGGCACCCCGGTCGGCGCCACGCCGGTGCACTACCGGTTCGCCTGGATCGAGCACGGGAAGGTGCCCACCGGATTCGTCCGCTCCCCCGCCGGGCGCGAGCTGGCCGAGGTGCGCACCTCGTTCGGGCCCGTGCCCGAGGGCAAGCGCGTGCTGCACGGCGGCATCGGGCTCAACGACGACAGCGGCGGCGGCTGGGCCGCCCTGATGCCGGTGCGGCCCGGCGGCGAGGTGGTCGACCACGTCACCACCCGCGACTTCGACTGGACGTGGCTGGTGCTCCAGGACGGGGGCGGGTTCGACGTCGAGGCCGACCACCGGTCCCCCGCCGCCAAGACCTACCGGCCGGGCCGCACCCACCGGGAGCGGTTCCTGTTCCCCGTGTTCGGCCCCGGCGCGCCCGACACCGGCTACCCCCACCTCAGCCGCCTCGGCGACGAGGTCCGGTTCGACGTGCCGCTGTTCGACGACGGCGCCGGCAACCTCGGCGGCTCCCTCCTCGCCTCCGCGCGGACCGCGCTGTTCCGCGACGGCGTCGAGGTCGGCTCGGTCGCCCGGCCCGACGCCCGGTTCACCGTGCCGGCGGGCCGGGCGGACTACCGGGTCGAGGTCGACGCCACCCGCGCGCCGGGCGTCTCGGGGTCCAGCACGTCGGTCGCCGGCCGGTGGACGTTCCGCTCGGGCACCGTGCCGGGCGAGCGGGCGCGACCGCTGCCGCTGTCGGTGGTGCGGTTCACGCCGGCGCTGGACGCCACCGGCGGCACGCCCGCCGGGCGGGTGCTGCGCGTCCCGCTGACCGTCGAGCAGCAGCGGGGGGCCGACAACGGCCGCGTCCGCCGGGTCGGGGTCGAGGTGTCGTTCGACGACGGGAAGTCGTGGGCGGCGGTCCCCGTCGTCGGGAACGCCGCGTTCGTGCGCAACCCCGGCGCGGCGGGGTTCGCGTCGCTGCGCGCCAAGGGCTCCGACAGCAGGGGCAACGGGTTCGAGCAGACCGTGCTGCGTGCCTACCGGGTCACCGGCTGAGCACGGGGAGGGGCGTCGCGCACGGCCGCCCCTCCCCCGCCCGTCACGGCAGGTTCGCGACCAGCTCCGCCGCCGGCACCCGGGTACCGGTGTAGAACGGCACCTCCTCGCGCACGTGGCGGCGTGCCTCGGTGCCGCGCAGGTGCCGCATCAGGTCCACGATGCGGTGCAGCTCGTCCGCCTCGAACGCCAGGATCCACTCGTAGTCGCCCAGCGCGAACGACGCGACCGTGTTCGCCCGCACGTCCGGGTAGTCCCGGGCCTCCTTGCCGTGGTCGGCGAGCATGCGGCGCCGGTCCTCGTCGGGCAGCAGGTACCACTCGTAGGACCGCACGAACGGGTACACGCAGACGTACTTGCGGGGGTCCTCGCCGGCCAGGAACGCCGGGATGTGGCTGCGGTTGAACTCGGCGGGCCGGTGCAGCGCCACCTGGCTCCACACCGGCGTCGAGACGCGGCCCACCGCGGTGCGGCGGAACCCGGTGTACGCCTGCTGGACCTGCTCGATCTCCTCGGCGTGCCACCAGATCAGGTAGTCGGCGTCCGCGCGCAGACCGGCCACGTCGTACACACCGCGCACCACGACGCCCTTGGCCTCCAGGCCGTCCAGGTACTCCTGGGCCTCCGCCGCGGCCGGACCGCGGTCGTCGGGCAGGCGACCGGGCTCCACCCGGAAGACCGACCACATGGTGTAGCGGATGGTGTCGTTGAGCTCGGCGTAGTTCAAGCGGGACATGCCGTCAATCCTCTCACTGCGGGTGGTCAGCGAACCCGGCCGAGCACGTGAGCGGCGACACGGGCCGCCGCGGCGCCGGCGGTGGCGACGCACGCCGGGATGCCCACGCCGTGCAGCGCGGCACCGGCCACGGCCAGGCCGGGCACCCCCGCCACGGCGTCCTCGACGTCCCGCACCAGGTCGAGGTGGCCCACGCCGTACTGCGGCAGACCACCACCCCACCGGGTGACGAGGGTGTCGACGGGCTCGGCCGTGACGCCGGTCAACCGGGCCAGGTCGTGCCGGACCGCGGCGACCAGGTCCTCGTCGTCGCGCCGGAGCAGGTGCTCCTCGCCGTGCCGGCCGACGCTGCCGCGCACGAGCACCGGCTCGCCGGCCAGGTGCGCCCACTTGCGGCTGGAGAAGGTGAACGCCTTCGCCGCGTACGGGACGCCGTCCGGGCCGCGCTCGCCCTCGGCCAGCAGCACGCCGGACCGCTCGGGCAGCACCGTGCCCGGCGGCAGCGCCAGCGCCACCACGGCCATCGACGCCAGTTCCACCTCGGCGTAGCGGCGCGACGCGGCGGGCACGACGTCGGCGAGCAGCTTGCGGGCCGAGGGGGCGGGCACGGCGAGCACCACGCCGTCCACGTCGAGCACCGCGGGCGCGGCGGGCGTGCCGATCTCCAGGCGCCAGCCGTGCTCGCGGCGCAGCAGCGCGCGGACGGGCAGGCCGAGCCTCGTGCGGACGCCCGCCACCTCGGCCAGGCGGTGCACCAGGCTCGCCAGGCCGTCGCCGAGCGTGCCGAAGACCGGCGGTCGGGGGACACCCGGCAGTGGCGGGGCGGGCATCGTCGTCGCGGCGGCGGCCAGCAGCGAGCCGATGCCCGAGTCGAGCGCGGTGGCCAGCTGCGGCATGGTCGCGCGCAGCCCCAGCGAGTCGGCGCGGCCCGCGTACACCCCGCCCAGCAGCGGCCCGACCAGGCGGTCGCCCACCTCGGGGCCGAACCGCTCGGCCAGCAGCGCGCCCACCGCGACGTCCGCGCCGTCGAGGCGGACCGGCGGCAGGTCCGGTTCGGCGGCGACCCGGCGCACGCCCTCCTCGGACAGCACCTCCCGCACCGCCTCCACCGACGCGGGGACACCCATCAGGGTGCGCGCGGGGATCGGGCGGGTGCGGCCGGCGGCGTGGATGGCCGAGGGCGCGCCCGTGGGGTGCACGAGCCGGTCGGCGAGCCCCAGCTCGGCGACCAGCCCGGTCGCCTCGGGCCGGCGGTGCAGGAACGCCTCCGCGCCCACGTCGTAGGCGCGGCCGGCGACCTCGGCGGTGCGCAGCTTGCCGCCCAGCCGGTCCGCCTGCTCGACGACGGTGATCTCGGCGGTCGGGCCGAGCAGGTGGCGCAGGCGGTGCGCGGCGGCCAGGCCGGAGATCCCGCCGCCGACCACCGCCACCCGCGGCGCCCTCACCCGCGTGCCCTCATCGCTCGCGGTGCACCATCTCGACGGCCCGGGTGATGACGTCCGGGTCGGTGTCGGGCAGCACGCCGTGGCCCAGGTTGAAGATGTGCCCGGCGGCGGCCTCGCCCTCCCGCTTGACCCGCTCGACCTCGCGCTCCAGGGCGGGCAGGCCGGCGAACAGCAGCGCCGGGTCCAGGTTGCCCTGCACGACCGGCTTGGGCAGGTGCGGGGCGGCCCGTTCGAGCCGGCGCACGGCCACGTCCAGCGGGGTGCGCCAGTCGACGCCCACCACGTCCGCACCGGCCTCGCGCATGGCGGGCAGCAGCTCGGAGGTGCCGACGCCGAAGTGGATGCGCGGCACCGACGTGACGCCGCCCAGGACCCGCGTCGAGTGGGGCAGCACGAACTCGCGGTAGTCCCGCTCGGACAGCGCGCCCGCCCACGAGTCGAACAGCTGCACGGCCTTCACGCCGGCCGCCACCTGCACGCGCAGGAACTCGGCCGTGATGCCCACGAGCTTGTCCAGCAGGGCGTGCCACAGGTCGGGGTCGCCGTGCATGAGCGCCTTGGTGCGCTCGTGGTTCTTGCTGGGGCCGCCCTCGACCAGGTAGGAGGCGAGCGTGAACGGCGCGCCCGCGAACCCGATCAGCGGGACGTCGCCCAGGGCGTCGTTGAGCAGCCCGACGGCCTGCGCCACCGGGCGCACCTGCTCCTCGTGCAGCTCGGGGAGCGCGTCCACGTCCTGCCTGGTCCGGACCGGCTTCGCGACGACCGGACCGGTGCCCGGCACGATGTCCAGGTCGATGCCCGCGGCCTTGAGCGGCACGACGATGTCGGAGAACAGGATCGCGCCGTCGACGTCGTGGCGCCGGACCGGCTGGAGCGTGATCTCGCAGACCATCTCCGGGTCCAGGCACGCGTCCAGCATCGCGGTGCCTTCGCGCAGCTTGCGGTACTCGGGCAGCGAGCGGCCCGCCTGGCGCATGAACCAGACCGGCGTGCGGGACGGCCGGCCGCCGCGTGCGGCGACGAGCAGCGGGGCTTCGGTGATGTCGTTCATCTCGCGCTCCATCGTCCCACGTGGTGGTCGGCGGCGGTCGGTCGGCCGGCGCCGGCGGGTCCGGCGTGCCGCACGCGCTCCCGGGCGTTCGTGGGCCTAAGGTCCGAGGTGTGACGGAGCCCGAACTCTTCCAGCGGGCGGTGGCGACGCTGCGGTCGGTGCGCACCCGGCCGGAGCTGGAGTTGACCGAGGTGCGGCCGCCGCAGCGGCTCGCGCCTTGGGCCTTCGCGTTGACCGCGGAGGTGACCGGGCCCGCCGACGAGCTGTCCACCGGCCGCCTGGTGCTGCTGCACGACCCCGACGGCGTCGACGCCTGGTCGGGCGTGTTCCGCCTGGTCGCCTACGTGCGCGTCGAGCTGGACGCGGAGCTGGCGGCGGACCCCCTGCTGCCCGAGGTCGGCTGGTCGTGGCTCGCCGAGGCCCTCGACGTCGCCGGCGCCCCCTACCTGGCGCTGGGCGGCACCGTGACCCAGACGTCGTCGGCCCGCTTCGGCGACATCGCCGGCCCGGCCCGCACCGACGACCTGGAGCTGCGCGCCTCCTGGACGGCCCGCGACGCCGACCTCTCCGCCCACGGCACCGCGTTCTACGACCTGATGGCCACCGCCGTGGGCCTCCCCCCCGTAGGCGTGACCACCCTCCGCTGACCGCGAGAGTCCAACGCCCAGGCCCCGAGAGTCCAACGCCCGGGTCCCGAGAGTCGTACGCTCAGGCCCGGTGAGTTCTTCATCCGCGAACGAAGAACTCAGGGGTCCCGGACGTACGACTCTCGCGACCCGGGGGTACGACTCTCGGGGCCTGGGCGTACGACTCTCGGTCAGTCGTTGTCGCGGAGCACGCGCAGGGCGTTGCGGCCGGCGAGCTTGGCGCAGTCGTCCTCGCTCCACCCGCGGTCGAGCAGGGCGGCGAACAGGTCCGGGTAGCAGGAGACGTCCTCCATGCCCTCCGGCAGGTGCCGCGTGCCGTCGTAGTCGCCGCCCAACCCGATGTGGTCGACGCCGGCGACCTCGCGGGCGTGGTCCAGGTGCGCCAGCACGTCGTCCATCGTCACGCGCGGCGTCGGCTCGGGCCACGTGTCGACGAAGCGGTGGCGGGCGTCGAGGTCGTTGTGGTTCTCGCCGGCGGCCGTCATGGCCTCCTTGAGTCGCTCGTCCCACTCGACGTAGGGCTGCGACACGAAGTGCGGCACGAACGTCACCATGCACACCCCGCCGTTGCCGGCGAGGCGTTCGAGCACGTCGTCGGGCACGTTGCGCGGGTGGTCGGCGACCGCGCGGCACGACGAGTGGCTGAACAGGACCGGTTTGGTGGTGACGTCCAGCGCGTCGCGCATGGTGGTGGCGGCGACGTGCGACAGGTCGACGAGCATGCCGATGCGGTTCATCTCGCGCACGACCTCGCGCCCGAACTCCGTCAGCCCGCCGTGCACGGCCTCGTCGGTGGCCGAGTCGGCCCACGGCGTGTTCTCGTTGTGGGTGAGGGTCATGTAGCGCACGCCGAGCCGCCGCAGGGCCCGCAGGACGCCCAGCGACCCGCCGATGGAGTGCCCGCCCTCCGCGCCGATCAGCGAGGCCAACCGCCCGTCCTCGAACGCCCGTTCGGCCTCGTCGGCCGTCCGGGCGATCCTCAGGTGCCGGGGGTAGCGGGCCGCCAGCTCGTGGACCAGCTCCACCTGCTCCAGGACGGTGGTCACCGCTGCGTCACCCGCCAGCCGGCACGGGACCCAGACGGACCAGAACTGCACGCCCAACCGGCCCTCGCGGGCGCGGACCAGGTCGGTCTGGAGGGCGGGCTGGCGCGTCGTCAGGTCGACGACCGCGACGCTGTCCGCGGGGTGACCCGCCGTTGACTTTTCACCGAATTGCCCGCCGTCGGCCAGATCGCGCAGGGCCCACGGCAGGTCGTTGTGGCCGTCGACCAGTGGCACGCGGGCCAGCAGTTCCTCGGCCCGACCCCGACTCGTGGTGCTCGACACGGGCAACTCCTAGATGTCGTCGTGAGAACGGTTCGCGTTACACGACCTCCGCAGTTGTCCACCGATCGTGTGACAACGGGGGCCATCAGTGACAACTCGTTCGCGATAGATACCCGATTGATCGTCCCGTAGACCCGCTTGGGCGGCTACGCTGCCCCAGACGACACCACTTTCGGTCGATCAGTGGCGCGGCTGATTGGACGAAAGTCCCGGTGCCGGTCGGGGGGCACGACCGACTCCAGGGAGGTAGTGACGTGGCTGCCGTCGGCTTAGGTCAGGCCGTTCGTACCACGCCAGCCGGCTCGTTGCCGGCGAACATGGTCCCGCACCCGCGGGAGGAGCTTTTTTCAGTGCTGGTGGTCGACGACCACCCACTGCTGAGGGAGGCGATATCGGCTCGGCTCACCCAGATGGGAGCCGGGACAGTGCATGAAGCGGCATCGGTTGCGGAGGCTCGGGCGCGGGCACTCGCGACCGGACCGTGCGACCTCGCGATCCTCGATCTGGGTCTGCCGGACGGTACCGGCATCGACCTGGTCACGGAACTCCGTGCCCAGGGCTGGCCCCGCATCGTGGTCCTCGCGTCCTCCGACGACCCCTACGCGGTCAGGTCGGCCTTCCAGGCGGGCGCCCAGGCGTACCTCCTGAAGTCCGCCTCGCCGATGGTGGTCACCGACGGGGTGCGCAGGGTCCTCGACGGCGGCGTCTACGCAGACCCGAGCGTCGCGCCCGTGCTCGCCGCGGGCACGAGGGTGCCGGGCACCGACAACACGCCGCGGGAGCTCTCCGCGCGTGAGGTCGAGGTCCTCCAGCTGGTCGCCGATGGCCAGAGCAACAAGGAGATCGGCGAAGCGCTCAGCCTTTCCGCGCTGACGGTGAAGTCCCACCTGTCGCGGATCGGGCGCAAGCTGGGCACCGGGGATCGGGCTCAGATGGTCGCGCTGGCCATGCGTGCCGGCGTGATCCGCTGAGGGCGGTTGCCACACTGAACCGACCGAACACACCCGCGAGTGGTGCGTTCGTCGTAGGGTCATCCGCCGTGGACGTACCCTCCGACGAGCCAACCGAACCAACCGGAGCTGATCCGGTGCCGCTGGTGGAACCCGCTGACGGGGTTCCACCCGTCGTCGCCGACGCTCCGTCGCTCCGGCGTGCCGCTGACGCGCTCGCCGGGGCGACGGGTCCGGTCGCGGTGGACACCGAGCGCGCCTCGGGCTACCGCTACTCGCAACGGGCCTACCTGGTGCAACTGCGCCGGGCAGGTGCCGGGACCGTGCTGGTCGACCCGATCGCCCTGGGCGGTCGGCTCGACCCGCTGGTCGAGGCGCTGGACGGAACCGAGTGGGTGCTGCACGCAGCGTCGCAAGACCTGCCGTGCCTCGCCGAACTCGGGCTCCGGCCGAGCACGTTGTTCGACACCGAGCTGGCGGGCAGGCTGGCCGGTTTCGAGCGGGTGGCGCTGGGCACGCTCGTCGAGCGCTTGTTGGGCTACCGGCTGGAGAAGGGGCACGGTGCGGCCGACTGGTCGCGCCGGCCCCTTCCCGCGGACTGGCTCAACTACGCGGCGCTCGACGTGGAACTGCTGGTCGAGCTGCGCGACGTGCTCGAACAGGAACTGAAGCGGCAGGGGAAGCTGGAGTGGGCCCTCGAGGAGTTCGAGGCAGCCCGCACGGCGCCCCTGCCGCGTCCGCGCGCGGAGCCGTGGCGCCGCACCTCGGGCATCCACCGCATCCGCAGCCCGCGGCAGCTCGCCGCGGTGCGGGCGCTGTGGGAGGCGCGTGACGCGCTGGCCCGGGAACGCGACATCGCGCCGGGTCGGGTGCTGCCCGACACCGCGCTCGTCGAGGCTTCCGTGCGCGGTCCGGCCGACGAGGCCGCGCTGCTCGCGCTCCCCGTGTTCCGGGGTCGGGCGCAGCGGCGCCTGGTGTCGGTGTGGCTCGGCGCGCTCCAGAAGGCCGCGGCCCTGCCGCGCGCCGAACTGCCCGAGCCCTCGCAGCAGCACGACGGCCCGCCGCCGGCCAACCGCTGGTCCGACAAGGACCCGGCCGCCGCCGTCCGGCTCGCCGCCGCGCGCACCGCGCTCACCGCCATCGCCGAGGCCAACACCCTGCCGGTGGAGAACCTGCTGCTGCCGGACCTGGTGCGCCGCACCTGCTGGCAGCCGCCGGCCGACCTCTCCCCCACCGGCGTGGCGGCCACCCTCCGCGAGGGCGGCGCCCGGTCGTGGCAGGTCGACCTGACCGCGACGGCCCTGGCCGAAGCGCTGGCGACCCAACCCCCCACCACCTGACCCACCCCCACCCCCACTCCGGCCGCGAACGCAGGACACAAGGGTCGCGAGCGCATGACTCGCCGGCGACGAGCGCTGGACTCGCCCAACACGAACGCACGACTCGCGCGAGTCCTGCGCTCGCGACCCGCGAGTCCAGCGCTCGCGGCGGGTGAGTCATGCGCTCACGACCCGCGAGTCCTGCGTTCGCGGCCGGTGAGTCCTGCGGTCAGGTCTTGTCGGGCGGGGTGGCGGCGCGGCGGTGGGAGGCGTGCCGGCGGGCCAGCCTGCGCACGGCCGCCAGGGCCGCGTCACCCAGCACGGTGCCCACGGCCACCCTCTCCAGGGCGGCGTCCACGGACGTCGCCGCCATGACCCAGTCCAGGTCCCGCTCGGCCAGCTCGGCACCCGCCCGCGCGTAGTCGTCGAACAGCTCGACGAACGCGCCCTGCCCGACCTCGCGCGCCCTGGTGAGCACGGTGACGAGCGCCTGGTAGGCGTCCGAACGCTCGTCGCACTCCCAGCCCCGCCGCTCGACCAGCTCGCGCACCCGCGCGTGGGCCTCCTCGTCGGGCGACGGTTCGCTCTCCACCCCCCCGACGGCCTTCTCGACCGTCCCCATGGCCTTGTAGAGCGACTTCTCCGGGTCGTCCAACGCGCCCAGCACGTCCCGCACGGCCGCGATCGACAGCCCTCCCACCTCCACGAGCGCCCGCACGAGCCGCAGCCGGTGCAGGTGCTCCTCCGCGTAGCGGGCCTGGTTCGGGCTGGTCAGCTCGCCGGCCGGGAGCAGCCCTTCCCGCAGGTAGTACTTGATCGTCGGCACCGGCACACCACTGCGGTTGCTCAACTCGGCGACGCGCACGTCTCGACACCCCTTCCCAACACGGCCCCAAGTATGGATACTACCGCTATCCGATAGCAGACAGCGCCACTATCCATATGAGGAGCCGACCATGTCCCGCTTACTGCGCCCGCACCCACCGCTGATGCTGTTCTCCCTGCTCATGACCGCCTTGACGCTGGTCTCGGTGGGCGGTCTGGTCCTGGACGACCGCATCCTGACCGGATCACCCATCTGGTTCAAGCCGTTCAAGTTCGCCGTCTCGCTCGCCCTGTACGGCGTGACGCTGGCCTGGATGCTCACCTTCGTCACCCGCTTCCGCCGGGTCGCGTGGTGGGCGGGCACCGCGATCGCCGTCGCCGGCGGCGTCGAGATGACGATCATCGTCACACAGGTCCTGCGCGGCAGGCGGAGCCACTTCAACGTCGCCACGGCGCTGGACGCGACGCTGTTCTCGATCATGGCCGGCACGATCGTGACGCTCTGGGCGCTGCACGCGGTCATCGCGGTCGCCCTGCTGCTCACCCGCTTCGAGGACCGCGTCGCGGGCCTGGCGATCCGCCTCGGCCTGGGCCTGGCGCTGGTCGGCCTCGCGCTGGGCTTCCTGATGACGCGCCCGGCCCCCGGCCAGGACCCGGCGGCCGGGGTGGTGGGCGCGCACAGCGTCGGCGTGCCCGACGGCGGCCCGTACATGGCGGCCACGGGCTGGAGCACGACGGGCGGCGACCTGCGCGTGCCGCACTTCGTGGGCATCCACGCCCTCCAGGTGCTGCCGCTGGTGGTGCTGCTGTTCCGCCGGCGCGCGAACACGGCCCTCGTGTGGGCCGCGGCGATCGGCTACGCGGGGTTGATGGTCCTCGTCACGTGGCAGGCGCTGCGCGGTCAGCCGCTGCTGCGGCCGGACGCGGCGACGCTGGCGGGCACGCTGGCCGTGCTGGTGTGGACGGGCGCCGCGACGGCGTGGGCCCTGCGCCGGCGGCCGGCCCAGTCCGTGCCGACCACGCCCGAGCGCGAGGCGGTGCCGGCATGACCGGGTTCCTGTTCGGGATCACGTTCTGGTTGGTCGCGCCGTTCTGGGCGTTGATGGTGTTCGCCCCGAAGTGGTCGTGGACTCACCGGATCGTGTCATCGCCGCTGATCGCCGTACCGGCCCTGGTGGTCTACACGGCCCTGGTCGCCGGGCACCTGCCCGAGCTGTGGGCCACGATGAGCAGCCCCGAGCTGGGCTCGCTGCGCGAGTTCGCCGGCTCGTCGTGGGGTGCGGCGGCGATCTGGGCCCAGGTCCTCGCGTGGGACCTGCTGGTCGGGGTGTGGATGTTCCGGGAGGGCCGTCGACTGGGCCTGCACCCGCTGCTCATGGGCCCCCTGCTGGTGTTCACGATCATCCTCTCCCCCTTCGGGTTCGCGATCTTCCTCGCCATCAGGTACGCCTGTGACCGAGCCGACAGGGGCACCACTGTGGTTACCGGTCAGTAACAGGGGCTAGAGTTGTGTTACCGATCGGTAGGAGAGGAGACGCCGTGGCCGCACCAGTAGCGCCGGCACGCGTTCGCAACGTGGTCTTCGTGGACGGTGTGCGCACGCCGTTCGGCAAGGCCGGCCCCAAGGGAATCTTCGCGGAGACCCGTGCCGACGACCTGGTCGTCAAGGTCATCCGCGAGCTGCTGCGCCGTCACCCCGAGCTGCCCCCGGAGCGCGTCGACGAGGTGGCCATCGCGGCCACCACGCAGATCGGCGACCAGGGCCTGACCATCGGCCGGACCGCGGCGCTGCTCGCGGGCCTGCCGAAGTCCGTGCCCGGCTACGCCGTGGACCGCATGTGCGCGGGCGCCATGACGGCCGTGACGACCTCGGCCAGCGGCATCGCGTTCGGCGCGTACGACGTGGTCATCGCGGGCGGCGTCGAGCACATGGGCCGTCACCCGATGGGCGAGGGCGTCGACCCGAACCCGCGGTTCCTGTCCGACAGGATCGTGGACCCGTCCGCGCTCGTCATGGGCTCGACGGCGGAGAACCTGCACGACCGGTTCCCGCACATCACCAAGGAGCGCACCGACGCCTACGCGGCCGCCTCGCAGGCCAAGTACGCCGACGCGGTGAAGAACGGCAAGATCGGCCCCGAGCTGGTCCCGGTCGCCACCCGCTCCGCCGAGCACGGCTGGGGCCTGGCCACGGCCGACGAGCCGCCCCGCCCCGGCACCACCGTCGAGGACCTGGCGAAGCTCAAGACGCCGTTCCGCCCGCACGGCCGGGTCACCGCGGGCAACGCGGCCGGCCTGAACGACGGCGCGACCGGCTGCATCCTCGCCGAGGAGGAGACCGCCCGCGAGCTGGGCCTGCCCGTCGGCATGCGCATGGTGGGCTACTCGTTCCTGGGCGTCGAGCCCGACGTCATGGGCATCGGCCCGGTCCCGGCGACGGAGAAGGCCCTCAAGCGCGCCGGCCTGTCCATCGAGGACATCGGCCTGTTCGAGATCAACGAGGCGTTCGCCGTGCAGGTGCTCGCCTTCCTCGACCACTTCGGCATCGCCGACGACGACCCGCGCGTCAACCAGTGGGGCGGCGCGATCGCCACCGGCCACCCGCTCGCCTCGTCGGGCGTGCGGCTGATGACGCAGCTGTCGCGGCAGTTCGCCGAGCGCCCCGACGTGCGCTACGGCATCACCACCATGTGCATCGGCATCGGCATGGGCGGGACCGTCATCTGGGAGAACCCGCACTGGAACGGGGAGAGCAAGTGACCGCTTTGACCGCCGACGAGGCGAAGGCCCTGTTCCCCGACGAGGTCGTCACCACCGCCCGCACCCGGTTCGTCCAGGTGCCCGGCGTGGACGGCCAGGTCGCCCTGATCACCATCGACAACGGCCACGACCACACCCGGCCGTCCACGTTCGGCCCGCAGTCGCTGGTCAGCCTGGGCACGGCGTTCGACGAGGCCGCGGCCGCGAACCCGGTGGCCATCGCGGTCACCGGCAAGCCGTTCGTGTTCGCCGTCGGCGCCGACCTGACCGCCGTGGAGGGCGCGTCGCGGCGCGAGCAGGCCGTGACCATCGGGCAGCTCGGGCACGACGTGTTCCGCAAGTTCACCGAGTCGACCGTCCCGACCTTCGCGTTCGTCAACGGCGCGGTCATGGGCGGCGGCCTGGAGCTGGCGCTGTCCTGCCACTACCGGACGCTGGCGTCCAACGCGGCGGCCATCGCGCTGCCCGAGGTGTTCCTCGGCCTGTTCCCGGGCTGGGGCGGCACGCAGCTGCTGCCGAACCTGATCGGCGCGAACGACGCGGTCACCGTGATCTTCGAGAACGCGCTGAACCAGAACAAGATGCTCAACCCCAAGCAGGCTCTCGACCTGGGCATCGCCGACGTGCTGTTCGACTCGGCCGACTACCTGGAGCAGTCGCTGCTGTGGCTGGCGTCCGTGGTGCGCGGCGACGTCGTCCCCCACCGCGGGGAGATCGACCGCGGCGAGGCGTGGGACGCGGCCGTCGCCCGGGCCCGCGCCATCGTCGAGGGCAGGACCAAGGGCGCGGCGCCCGGTGCGCTCAAGGCGCTGGAGCTGCTGGAACTGGCCCGCGCCAACGACCTCGACGCCGGGTACGCGGCCGAGACCGAGGCGCTGGCCGACGTCGTGATGAGCGACGAGCTGCGCGCCGGCCTGTACTCGTTCAACCTGGTGCAGAAGCGGGCCAAGCGGCCGGCGGGCGCGCCGGACAAGTCCCTGGCGCGCAAGGTCACCAAGGTCGGCATCGTCGGCGCGGGCCTGATGGCCTCCCAGATGGCGCTGCTGTTCGCCCGCCGGCTGGAGGTGCCCGTCGTGCTGACGGACGTCGACCAGGCGCGCGTGGACAAGGGCGTCGGCTACGTGCACGCCGAGGTCGACAAGCTGCTCGGCAAGAAGCGCGTGTCGCCGGACAAGGCGAACCGGCTCAAGGCCCTGGTCACCGGCTCGCTGGACAAGGCCGCGTTCGCCGACGCGGACTTCGTCATCGAGGCCGTGTTCGAGGACCTCGGCGTGAAGAAGAAGGTGTTCGCCGAGGTCGAGGAGCACGTCTCGGCGGAGGCGGTGCTGGCGACCAACACGTCGTCGCTGTCGATCACCGACATGGCGGCCGACCTGAAGCACCCCGAGCGGGTCGTCGGCTTCCACTTCTTCAACCCGGTCGCGGTCATGCCGCTGCTGGAGATCGTGCGCGCCGAGCGCACCGACGACGCGACGCTGGCCACCGCGTTCGCCGTGGGCAAGCAGCTGAAGAAGTCGTCGGTGCTGGTCAAGGACGCCCCGGCGTTCGTGGTGAACCGGCTGCTGACCCGCTTCATGGGCGAGGTCGTGAAGTCCATCGACGAGGGCACCCCGTTCGAGGTGGCGGACAAGGCCACCGAGCCGCTGGGCCTGCCCATGTCGCCGCTGGTGCTGCTCCAGCTCGTCGGCCCCGCCGTGGCGCTGCACGTGGCCGGCACGATGCACGGCGCGTTCCCCGACCGCTTCGGCGTGTCGGAGAACATGAAGCGCTTCGTCGAGGCCGGCAAGACCGCGGTCTGGCAGTGGGACGCCACCGGCAAGCAGACCGTGGACCCCGAGGTGCAGGCGCTGTGGGAGTTCGGCGACAAGCCGCTCACCGGCGACGAGGTCTTCAACCGGGCCCTGGAGGCCCTGGCCGAGGAAATCCGCATCATGCTCGACGAGGGCGTGGTGGCCGAGGCGCAGGACATCGACCTGTGCATGGTCCTGGGCGCGGGCTGGCCGTTCTGGCTGGGCGGCATCACCCCGTACCTGGACCGCTCGGGCATCTCGGAGAAGGTGACGGGCAAGCGCTTCCTCGCCCCCGGCATCGCCTCCGTCCCCGCCTAGCCCCGGTCCCGGCCCTGGTCCCGGCCGGCTGGTCCTGACCACAGCGCACCCCCGTCGCCCTCCCGGGTGGCGGGGGTGCGCTGTCGCGTGGGCGGTCACCGCGCGACGCCCGGTCGGCGACTCCCCGGCCACCTGCCTCTGACACCGAGTGGTCGCCGGTTGCTGCGCCCGGTTACCGCCGGCGCGCAGCCGGGTGAGCGGGCGCCGGAACCCGCCGCCGCACCCGATCTTGGTGGCATGACCCCTCAACGCCGAAGAGCCCGCGCCCGCCGACCGCACCCCGACCCCGTGCGGGTGGAGGAGCTGGTCGCGTTCCTGCGGTCCGACCGGGGCTGGCGCGACGAGGTGGCCCGCCGCCTCGTCGCCAGGCTCGACCAGCGGCTCGTGCGGTCGGTGCGCGCGTGCGGGTGCCGCCCCATCGCGCACGTCGCCGAGCAGCTCGACAGCCAGGCGTGCGTCGACCTCGGCCCCGGCGCCCCCTACCAGCTCGCGAAGGCCGTGTACGGCCAGGTGAGGCTGCGCGGCGCCGCCCGCCTGCGCCAGACCGCCCGCAGCCTGCGCGTGCTCGGCGTGTACCTGTGCGGCAGCGACCTGGCGCACTGCCCGTGCACCGAGGCCCTGGCCCGCGACCCGCAGCAGGCGCGCGTGGACCACGTCGTCAGGGGGGCGCTCGACGGCGCCGGGTTCTGAGTTTCACGCGTGTGGTTCGCGGCAACTCGGTCACCGTGGGTGAGATCCGGATAGGCACGTCGGGCTGGCACTACCCGCAGTGGCGCGGGGACTTCTACCCGCGCGGCCTGCAACAGCGCCTGGAGCTCCAGTTCCTGTCCCGGCGGTTCGGCACCGTGGAGGTCAACGGCTCGTTCTACGGCCTGCGCAAGCCGACCGACTACCGGTCGTGGTCCGAGCGCACGCCCGACGACTTCGTGTTCGCCGTGAAGGGCCACCGCGAGGTCACCCACCACAAGCGCCTGCGCGACGTCGGGGACGCGCTGCGCGAGTTCTACGACTCCGGCGTGCTGGACCTGGGGCCCAAGCTCGGCCCCGTGCTGTGGCAGCTGCCGCCGATGCTGCCGTGGCGGCCCGAGCGGCTGGCCGCGTTCCTCGACCAGCTCCCGCCCGTCCGGCACGCCCTGGAGATCCGCCACCCCACCTGGGACAACCCCGAGCTGGTCGAGATGCTGACCGAGCGCGGGGTGGCGCTGTGCGCGGCGGAGTCGGCGGGCCGCTTCCCCGAACCGGTCGAGCCGACCGCCGACTTCGCCTACGTGCGCCTGCACGGCGACCGCGAGCTGTACAAGAGCGCCTACTCCGACGAGGCGCTGGACAAGTGGGCGTCCCGCGTCCGCGAGTGGTCGAAGACCCGCGACGTCTACGTCTACTTCGACAACACCATGGACAACGCCGCGCCGCACGACGCCGTGGTCCTGGCTCAGCGGCTGGCGATCGACTGAGGCACCCGGTCCAGCACGATCCCGAAGTGCTTCGCGTAGGCGGCGAGCAGCGCGTCGTCGCCCAGGTCCTCCACGAGCCTCTCGTCGCCCTTGGTGGTGATCAGCTTCGAGCCGGCGACGGTCACCCGCCCCTCGGCGGTGGGCAGCGAGCAGGTCGCGCCGCGCCGGAACGGCGACCCCGGCCACGTCTGCTGGTACCAGCACGTGGCCCGGAACTCCGCCAGCTCCCGGGGCCGCCGCTCGAACCGGTACTGCGGCACCCCGTCGAACAGCACGTCCACGTCGCCCTCGGGGGTGTCGACGAGCCGGAACACCCCGGTCGGGTCGTGCTGGTCCTCCCGGCTCGTGATGTCCAGCGGTCGCAGCGCGAACCGGCCGAACCCCACGTCGACCAGCAGGTTCCCGACGCGCAGCGCCAGGTGGTCGAACGGCGGACCGTACGCGCCGTCGGTGAACACCTTCGCCGACAGCAGCTCCACGTCGTGCCCGAGCGCGCGGAGCAGCGCGGCGAACGCCCCGTTCAACTCGTAGCAGAACCCGCCGCGCCGCCGGTGCACGACCTTGTCCACCAGCGCGTCCTCGTCGAGGCTGATCTCCTCGCCGAGGTGGATGGACAGGTTCTCGAAGGGCACCGTCGCCAGGTGGCGTTCGTGCAGTTCGACGACGCCATCGGCGCGGGTCGCGCCGATGCGGTCGAGGTAGGCGTCGAGCGTGCGGTCGTCCATGGTCGACACCTTCCACCCTCAGGTGCGCTGGAGGTCAAGAAGGGGTACCCCGGGGCCATGGCGGGACAGGTGCGGATCGGCACGTCGGGCTGGGTGTACCCGACGTGGCGGCGCGGCGCGTTCTACCCCGAGGGGCTCGTGCAGCGCCGCGAGCTGGAGCACATCTCGCGCCTGACCACCTCCGTCGAGCTGAACGGCTCGTTCTACTCGCTGCAACGCCCCTCCAGCTACCGGGCGTGGGGCGAGCAGACGCCCGACGACTTCGTGTTCGCGGTCAAGGGCGGCCGGTTCATCACGCACCTCAAGCAGCTGCGCGACGTGGAGGTGCCGCTCGCGAACTTCTTCGCCTCCGGCGTGCTGGCGCTGGAGCACAAGCTCGGCCCGTTCCTGTGGCAGCTGCCACCGCGGATGACCTACGACCCCGACCGGCTGGCCACGTTCTTCGACCTGCTCCCCCGCACCACCGGGGAAGCCGCCAAGCTCGCGGAGAACCACGACGCACGCCTGCCCGACGAACGCGCCCTCGTGACCACCGAGGTCGACCTGCCCCTGCGGCACGCCCTGGAGGTCCGCCACGAGACGTTCCTGACCGACGAGTTCCACGACCTCCTGCGGGCGCACGGCATCGCCCTGGTCGTCTCCCACAGCGCCGGCCGGTTCCCGTACCTCGACGACGTCACCGCCGACTTCGCCTACCTCCGCCTGCACGGCAGCCAGGCCCTCTACGTGGGCAGCTACACCGACGCCGAACTCGACCACTGGGCGGACCGCGTCCGCGAGTGGTCGGCGACCCACGACGTGTACGCGTACTTCGACAACGACACCGACGCGGCGGCCCCGCACGACGCGGTCCGCCTCGCCGCCCGCCTGGCCCATGCCTGACGCCGCCCTCGACCGCGCCGCCCGCCTCGCCCTGGCCATCGCCCGCGACGGCCCGGACTGCACGTGGTGCCGCCGGGCGTTCACCGGCCACGTCACGCCCACCACCGACCACCTCGTGCCCAAGGTCAAGGGCGGCCCGTCGTGGCTGGAGAACGAGGTCGCCGCCTGCCGCCGCTGCAACCGCGAACGCGGCCACCTGTCCCCCGTGGACTGGCTGGCCGAGTGCGAGCGCCGCGGCTGGCACCCCGACGCCGACCGCGTGGCGCGCGTCCTCGACTCCCTCGCCGAGGCCATCGCCGACCGGGGCGGCCAACGCCGTGCCCGCCCCTACCTGGCGGGCCAACAGCGCCGGTTGAACCACACCAACAGGTGACGGCCCGGGACAACCGGCCCAGCCGCGTGCAACCTGGGTGACATGAAGATCATCACCCTCACCGCCGCCCTGTCCCTGCTCGCCACCGGCACCGCCGCCGCCGCGCCCGCCAGCCCGACCTGCGACCGCGGCGAGTTCTGCGCCTGGTCCGCGAAGGACTACACCGGCACGGCGCACCGCCTGGACCTGGAGACCGCGAACCCGCGCGAGTGCATACCCCTGCCGGACGGCTTCACGGCGCGTTCCTTCGCCAACCTCCTCAACCGCGACACGTCGGTGTTCCAGAGCGCGACGTGCTCGACCGAGTCCGACTTCACCACCTACCCGGGCCGGGGCACCTACGTGCCCGACGCCCCGTTCGTCGTGCGGGCGGTGCAGGTCTGGGAGCCGTAGGACCCGATTCTGGGCGAAGACGGCCACTCGCGGGCCGTCTTCGTCCAGAATCGACCTCCCACCCGCACGTGAAAGGGACCGATCCCCGGTGACCACCCGCTCCACCGCGCGCACCCCCGAACCGACCACGCACCTCCCCGTCACCGAGGAGCAGGCCGAGGCGATCACCACCGGCTCCCTGAACCGCGGCAGGCTCCTCTTAGCGTCCGCCCTGGTCCTCGGCGCGGTCACCACGGCCCTGTCCCCCCTGCTGGCGGGCGGTTACCGCCCCCTGGCCGAGTTCGCCCGGACGTCGAACGGCGTCGCCGTCGCCACGGTCCTGACAGCCGGCCTCACCGTGCTGCTGGGCAGACGAGCCCTGGACGGCACGCACCTCGTCCTGCGCCGAACACGCCAACTCCGCAGCGCCATCGGCCTCTCCTGGGCGTTCGGCCTCCTGGGCTCACTGCTGGCCGTCTTCGCCCAGACCTACGCCCTGGTCAGGACCACCGGCGACACCGGCGCGGCCTGGCTCCTGCTCCCCCTCTACGTCCTCCCGATCCTCCCCACCTCCGCGGCGGTCGTCACCGGCAGGCGCCTGTTCCCCGTGTAGCGGACCGCCGCACCGGCCGCGGCACGATGAGCCGGATGCCGGAGCCACCCTCGTGGGCCTCCGCGCCTCCCTCGCAGCCGACGGCGCGCCGGCGCGCCATGAACGGCGTCCACGCGCGGGACGGTGAGCGGTGAACCCCCTCATCCGCGAGGCCGACCAGTGGACGCGGGAGGTCGACAGCGCGATGAATTGGACGCCCGCACCGTTGCAGCACCTGGTCGACCCGATCGCACGCGCCATGGCGCTGCTCCACAAGAAGCTGCGGGACCTCCGACACGTTCTGGATCGCGATGGGGGTCGCGCTGACCACGTTCGTGGTCGCATCCTCACCGCGGTGGGCACGCCGTCACGATCGTGGGTATCCCGGCGGCGGTTGTGGCGCTGATCGGCGCGGCGGGAGTGACGATCAGCCTCATCAGCGCGACCATCGTGGCGATGGAATCGCACATCAACACGATCGAGGTCGAACAGGCCGCGATCCGGCAGAAGGTCCGCGACCTGGGCTCGACGTGGGCGATGCCGAACAACGGGGACATGGCCGACGCGAGCACGGCGGACGGTGCCGGCTCGGACCGGCGGCCCAGCCCGTGAGGCCCGTCGGACCCCCACCGCTCCACGCCTGGATGCCGGCCACGCGCGTGCGGGAGGTGCGCGGGCTGTGCGTCGGCCTTGGCGTCGGGGGTGTGGCCGTGTGCGCGGTCCTCGCACTGGCGATCGTGGTCGTCGGCGGGATCCTGCCCGCGACCTACCCCCCGTTCGAGACCGTCCTGTGGATCCCGGGGTGCGGCTCGGTGTCGGGGTTGCTGCTGTCCTGCCTGAGCCTGATCTCGTCACGGTCCTTCGTCCGGGGTGAGCAGCTCGACCTCGCCGGCGCGCGTCGGGCCAGGGCCGCATCGGCGGTGTGCTGGCTGAATTCGACCTTGTTCTCCCTGCTGTCCTGGGCCGCACTGGTGGCCGGGGTGAGCAAGGACCTGATACCGACCGGTTCCACCGTCGGCGCGTGGGCCTACCTGGTGCTGGTGACCGCACCGGCGGGCCTGGCCGGTGTCCTGTTCTTCGCCGGACGTGCGCTTTTCTCCCGCTGATCCGCGCATGACGGATTCCCGCCGACCGGAAGAGCACGTCGGGACCTAAGGTCAACCCCCACACGATCAGGTGACAACCGGTGGGGACCGTCCATGACGCTCGCTCTTCTCGCCCTCTGCTACGGCAACCCCGACACGAGGAAGCGCTTCCACGACACGATCGAGGGTTCCATTGGAGGAGTTGTACCCTTCCGGCGAGGCGCACTTCTGGGGCGCGATCCCCCGGCACGACAAACCCATGGAACGGCTGCGCTCCGGCGGCGTCGTGCTGTTCGTCGGCGAGAAGAAAATCAAAGCCACCGGCGAGATCGGACACCTGTTCCGCAACGAGCCCTTGGCCGACCTGCTCTGGAACCAGCACGCCAACGATTCGAGCTTCACCAACGTGTACAGCGTCCTCGACGTCCGGCTCACCGACTACCCGATCACCGATCTCTGGGGCATCGAAGGATTCACCGCCGGCGACTACGTGTACGGGCAACGCCTCGTCGAAGAGCCCAGGTCGTCCCGCCTGATCACGGCTTTCGACATCACCCCAAGCACCGTGGAAGCGGAGTTGAGCGCCAAGCTGAACGCCACCGCCGACCGGATCGGGCTGGACACCCGCGTGATCCCCGTCGAACGAACCCACGTGGACGTCGTCTGGCACCGGATCGCGGAACGGCAGACCGCGTACGAACGGGTTGAAGCCCGTCTGGTCGCCCACTACCGGGATTTCCGCTCCGACGTCGAGATGCACAGCTTCGTCACGCCGAGTGGCAAGCGAGCCGACCTGTACTACCGCGACGACGCGGATGTCGTGGTCATCGAGGCGAAGAGCCTGGCCACGCACAGCAAGGTACGGGAAGCGGTCGCCCAACTGCTCGACTACGCGGCGGACAGCCCGGACGCGGTCACCCGCCTGATGGCCCTCTTCCCGGAACGTCCCGGCGCCGACGGTGTCGCCCTGCTGCACCGACTCGGCATCGACTGCGTCCACCGGAACGCCGACAACCTGTTCACCACGGAACCCGCCCCCGACGAACGCCGTCGGTACATGCACCCGGTCTGGCGCGGCCGCTGACACCCCTCGCCCGGTGAAGCCCCGGTCACCCCGATCGCGGTGATGTGACGTAGCCGTACCGGGGCGCGCTAACCTCTCCCCTGCGGCCCGCCGGGCACCGAGCGCACGCTCGTCGTTGCCCCCACCCGCACGTGTATTCCGCGTGCCCAGGTGGGGGATCAACCGGTGGCTCTCGTGCGCCGCAGCGCTCAGGACCTGCTCGACATGGCCGACCGACTGCACACCGTGCTCGAAGAACAGGCCCGCATCCAGTTCGATTCGGGCGTGGGCAAGGCCGAGGTCCGGTCGTGGCGGAACAGCCTGCCCGCGTTCCTCACCGACGTCGTCGACGCGGGCCTCGGGCACGTCGAAGTGCTGCTGGAGCACAAGCTGCCCCACAACCCCAAGCGGGTCGACGTCGTCCTGTGCGGCACCCACCCCCGACGCGGCACCCCGTCCTACGTGCTGGTGGAGTTGAAGCAGTGGTCCAGCGCCGAACCGGTGGGCGACGACCTGGTACAGGTCCCGCACTACCCGGAGCCGGTGCTGCACCCCGTGGAGCAGGTGCGCCGGTACTGCGAGTACCTCGTCGACTCCACCCCGTCCCTGGCCGAGCAGCCTGGCGCGGTCCACGGCCTCGCCTACCTGCACAACGCGCTGGAGTCGGGTGTCTGGCGCCTGTCCCGGTACGAGATGGACGACTACGGCCGCCTGTACACGATGGACACCCGGTCGCTGATGACCGACCGCCTGAAGGCGCTGCTCGACCCCGACCCCGCGACGAGAGAAGCGGCCGGGCGGGCCGCCGAGGACCTGCTGAACGCACGACACGCGCCGTCCAAGCCGCTGCTCGACCTGGCGGCACGCGAAATCCAGGACCGGGAGCAGTTCGTGCTGCTCGACGAGCAGCAGGTGGCCTACAGCGCTGTCATGCAGGCCGTCGAACGCGCCCGCACCAGCCGCACGCAGACTGTGGTGATCGTGCTCGGCGGACCGGGCTCGGGCAAGAGCGTCATCGCGCTGAGTCTGCTCGGCGAACTGGCCCGGCTGGGCCGGCGCGCCTACCACGCCACCGGCTCCAGCGCGTTCACCAGCACGCTGCGCAAGCTGGCGGGTAAACGCGCACCGCGCGTACAGAGCATGTTCAAGTACTTCAACAGCTTCATGGACGCCGAGGCCCGCGGCCTGGACGTGTTGATCTGCGACGAGGCACACCGCATCCGGGAGACCAGCGTCAACCGCTACACCAAGGCCGAAGCGCGGCAGCGGGCGCGGCGGCAGGTGACCGAGTTGATCGACGCGGCCTGGGTTCCCGTCTTCCTGTTGGACGAGCACCAGGTGGTGCGGCCCGGCGAGATGGGCTCGACGCGCGAAATCGAGGCCGCGGCCAGAGCACTGGGGTGCGAGGTCGAAGTCGTGCACCTGGCGGGTCAGTACCGGTGCGGCGGGTCGGAGTTCTTCGACGCCTGGGTCGCCGGTCTGCTCGACATCGGCCGACGCCCCGCCACCGCGTGGTCGGACCTGGTGACCCGCGCCGACAAGGACTTCGTCGTCCGGGCCGCCGCCACCCCGGCGGAGGTCGAGGAATGGGTCCTGGCGCAGCGGGCGCGGTTCGGCGGGACGGCCCGGCTCGCCGCCGGGTACTGCTGGAAGTGGAGCGACCCCACCACCCGGGACGGCACGAAGGTGCTCGTGCCGGACGTCCGCGTCGGCGACTGGCAGCGCCCCTGGAACGCGAAGCCGGGCAAACGGGTGCCCGACGCGCCCGAGTCCCACTACTGGGCCAGCGACGAGCGCGGCTTCGGCCAGGTCGGCTGCGTCTACACGGCGCAGGGCTTCGAGTACGACTGGGCCGGAGTGATCTTCGGTCCCGACTTCGTCCGCCGGGGCGACCGGTGGGAGGCCCACCCCGGGCACTCCCACGACCCCGCGGTGAAAAAGGCCGAGGGCGCGCACTTCCACAACCTGATCAGGAACACCTACAAGGTGCTGCTGACCCGCGGGATGCGCGGCGTATGCGTCTACTCGACCGACGCCGAGACCCAGGAGTACCTGGAGGAGCTCGCGCGCTGAGCCGCCCTCGACGGCCGCCGGGATTGTCGGTGCCCGGGATTAACCTGCACGTATGACGATGTCGAACGCCACGGAGCTCACCGCGGACCACCACGCGCGGCTCGCCGAGTTGGGGTTGCGCGTCGACCACCTGGACGAGGCGATCTGGGCCGGGGTCGACGCGAGGCTGAGCGCGCCGCCCCTCGGGCCCACCAACGGGGCCGGCCTGCTCGACTGGGTCCACCGGGTCGGCAGGCTGCGCGAGGTGCTGGTGGCCGAGGGGTGGACGAAGGTCGACAAGTGGAACGCGGGGCTCGTGCAGCACCCGTCCAAGCCGGTCGTGCTGGGCACGCTCCAGGGCAACCGCAACACCGGCAACGCCAACGCCCCGCTGCGCAGCGACTACGCCAAGGGCCCGGCCATCGCGGCCATGATGCGCGGCAACGACCACGACCAGCTGTCGCTGTTCGACTCGTTCCACGCGCACGAGTGGAAGCTGTGGTTCCTCGTCACCTACGTCGTGCAGGAGGACGAGCGGACGACCGTCCTGCGCGAGGTGTCCCAGCCCGAACCCACCCCGCAGGGGCAGGTCGTCGACCGCTGGGCCCACCGGATCACGTTGCCGCCGCTGGAGTTCGGCTCCCTGCCGACACCCAGGGCCGACCACACGGCGCACGACGTCGACGTCCCGGTGAGGGTGCGAGAATGACCCGATCATGCTCACGCCCTCCCGCCTCGTCCTCGCCCGCACCCGGCGCGGCCTCACCGCGGCGGAGCTGGCGCGCAAGGCGGGCGTGGCGGGCGTCGCCGACTACGAGCGGGGCCGCCGGGTCCCGAGGCCCGCGACGACGCTGAAGCTCGCCGCCGCGCTCGGGTTCCCGCCCTCGTTCCTCGGCGGAGACGACGTCCCGCACGTCGAACCGGCTTTCACCGGCCCCCGGACCGACCGCACGAGGGCCACCGCCGCCGCACGCCTCGCGCTCGGCTTCGCCGACTGGCTCGACGCGGAGTTCGCGCTCCCCGAACCGGACGTGCCGACCTGGGAGCGCCCCGACCCGGAGACCGCGGCCACGATGCTCCGCGCCCGCTGGGGCATGCCGCACCGACCGGCCCCCACCATGGTCCACCTGCTGGAGGCGCACGGCGTGCGGGTCTTCTCCCTGCCGCCCGACTGCGCCGGCGCGGGCTCGTTCTCCTTCCGCCACGCCGGCACGCCGTTCGCGTTCCTCGACCCGGCGAACGCCCGCGACGACGCCGCCCGCGAACTCGGCCGCCTCACCGGCAGCGGTGACCCGCAAGCGTTCGCGCGCGCCTTCCTCCTGCCGAGAACAGCGCTCCTCGCCGCGGTACCCCGCAACCCGGTCACCGAGCAGGTCCGCGCCCACGCCGCCACCTGGCGCGTCACCCCCCTCGTCCTCGCCCACCGCCTGCACGACCTCGGCCTGCTCACCCCCACCCAGCACACGACGGTCTGCGCCAACCTGGCCCGCGACCACCACCCCGGGCGGCACGAGACGTCCCAGCTGCTCGCCAAGGTCTTCGGCGCCCTGCGCGCCCGCGGCACCACCCCGCACCACGTCGCACGACACCTCCACCTCGACGTGGAGGAGCTGAACGGCCTGCTGTTCGGCCTCGTCCTCACCGCCCTCCCGGGCGGGCGCCACCTCACCGCCGTCCCCCGCCGCTGACACCGCGAACAGCCACCTGTCACGCAGTCCTCGAACGACGGTGCGCGGCCCCGTTCAACGCCCGCGACGCGTGTTCGGCCTGTCCGCTCCCGTGTGGTAGCCCTGCGGCATGAACAACGTGAACAACCTCGACGCCCTGCGTGACGCGCTGCGCCGCTTCGCCGCCGCCCGCGACTGGGACCAGTACCACACGCCGAAGAACCTCGTCATGGCGTTGTCCGGCGAGGTCGGCGAGCTGACCGACCTGTTCCAGTGGCTCACCCCCGAGGAGGCCGCCCGCGCCATGGAGGACCCCGAGCTGGCCTGGAACGTCCGCGACGAACTGGCCGACGTCGTCCACTACCTCGTGCGGCTGGCCGACAAGCTCGACGTGGACCTCGTCGAGGCCGCGTTCGCCAAGATCGAGCGCAACGAGCGGCGCTTCCCCACGAGCTCGTTGGAACCCGTCGAATGACCTACAGGTAGGTCAGCAGCAGCAGGAACAGGGACAGCAGCAGGATCAGGGCGAACAGCGCCGCGGCCCACGTCGGGTCGGTGGGCGGGCGGGCACGGGCGTGCCTGCCCCTGCGTCTGCCCCTGCGCGACCGCCACGGCACCGCTGCCTCCCCACCCCGCTAGCCGCCGTTCATGCCGCTACCGTAGGGAGGACCACAAGCACCCGACCCAGCGTCACCCGCACGCGCCAGGGGCATCCCCCGGTCAGCCCTCTCGTTCGCCGGAACGTGACGATTCGTCAAGGATGTGATCGCCGTGGGTGTCCTCGTGGTCGGTGCGGGCATCGCCGGGGTGGCCTGCGCCCGAGCGCTGACCGACGCCGGGATCGACACGCGCGTCCTCGAACGCTCACCGGTCGTCGGGGGCCGGATGGCGAGCAAGCGCTACGACGGTCGGCGGGCGGACATCGGCGCCGGGTACTTCACCGTGTCGGACGCCCGCTTCGCCGCCGTCGTGACGCGCTGGCAGGGGGCCGGCCTGGCCCGCGAGTGGACGGACACGCTCGCCGTGCACTCCGCCGACGGCGTCTCGCACACCACCGGCCCGATGCGCTGGGCCGCACCCGGCGGACTGCGGTCCCTCGTGGAGGACGTGGCGTCCGGACTGGACGTCACGACCGGGCACACCGTCGAGTGGGTCGAACCCGGCCCCCGCGTCGACGGCGAACCCGCCGACGCCGTCGTCCTGGCCCTGCCCGGACCGCAGGCGCTGCGCCTGCTCGACCCGCGCCTGGCCGGCACCCGGACCGCCGCCGGGGTACAAGACTGGCTGCCGTCCCTCGTCGCGACCCTGGAGTACCCGACGCGGAGCTGGGCGCCGTTCCACGGGGCGTTCGTCAACGACCACCCCGTCCTCACCACGCTGTTCGACGACGGCAGCCGCCGGGGCGACGACGCGCCCGTGCTCGTCGCGCACACCGACGACGCGTTCGCCGGGCAGTACGTGGCCGACGCGCCCGCCGCGGCCGACGAGGTCGAGGTCGCCGTCCGCGAACTGCTCTCCCTGCCGGAAGCCGCCGTGAACGTCCACGTGCACCGGTGGACGTTCGCCCGTCCCGCCGCCCCCGGCACGGCCCCGTTCCACCTCGACGACGACCTGGTCGGCATCGCCGGTGACGCGTGGGGCTCACCGAAGGTCGAGACCGCCTGGCTGTCCGGCACCCTGCTCGGCGAGGCCCTCGCGGCCCGGCTCGGGCGGTAAAGCAGCCACGACAACGCAAAAAAGCCCCGAGGGGACGCTTCGCATGAAGCGTCCCCTCGGGGA
>NZ_JBPKJK010000028.1:0-72110 GCF_051756985.1 Saccharothrix sabaoui | reverse complement strand
CCGGGTCCACACTGGACGGACCAGAGGGAAGGGGGGTGGGCCGTCCGTGGTCGCCGAGGCGCACGTGCCGTCCGGCGGTCGGCTCGCACGGGCGCGGGAGCTGCTCGCGGTGCCCGGTCCGTTCCCCGCCGCGCCGCCCGGCAGCGGGTTGCGGACCGTGCCGGGGAACGCGGGCTGCCCGGTGGTGGGTCACACGTTCGCGGCGATCCGTGACCCGGTCGAGTGGGGTGCGCGCCGACTGGCGCGGTACGGCCCGGTGAGCTGGTCCTGCGGGTTCGGGCGGCGCATCGTGTCGCTGGTGGGCCCGGAGGCCGCCGAGGTGGTGCTGGTCAACCGGGACCGGGCGTTCGCCAACCGCCAGGCGTGGGAGTTCTTCCTGGGGCCGTTCTTCCGCGGCGGGCTGCTGACCCTGGACGGCGAGGAGCACCTGCGGCAGCGGCGGGTCGTGCAGCAGGCGTTCACGCCGAACCGCCTGCGCGGCTACCTGGACCGGATGAACCGCGTGATCGACGCCGGGCTGCGCGGGTGGCGGCCGGCGGACCCGTTCCCGCTGCTGCCCGCCGTGAGGCGGTTGACGCTGAACCTGGCCGCGGACGTGTTCCTGGGGCTCGCGCTGGGCCGCACCGCCGACGCGGTCGGCGCGGCGTTCGTCGACATGACCAGGGCCGTCACCGCCTACGTGCGCGTCGGCGCGCCGGGCACCCGGTGGGCGCGCGGCCTGGCCGGCAGGCGCGTGCTGGAGCGGTTCTGCCTCGACCGGCTGCCCGCCAAGCGCGCGGGCGACGACACCGACCTGTTCGGCCTGCTCTGCCGCGCCGGCGACGAGGACGGGCGGCGGTTCACCGACACCGAGGTCGTCGACCACGTCATCGGCCTGCTGCTCGCCGCGCACGACACGACCACCGTCGCGCTGAACTCGGCGCTGTACCGGCTGGCCAAGCACCCGGAGTGGCAGGACCGGGCGCGGGCGGAGTCGCGGGCGCTGGGCACTCGGTTCGCCGGCTGGGACGACCTGCCCCGCCTGCGCGCCCTCGACCTCGTGGCGAAGGAGGCGCTGCGGCTCGTCACCCCCATCCCGGTCTACCCGCGCTGGACCGCGCGCGACACCGAGGTCCTGGGCCACCACCTGCCCCGGGGCACCCTGGTGACGGTGACGCCGCTGGTCAACCACCACCTCGCGGAGCTCTGGCCGGACCCGGAGCGGTTCGACCCCCTGCGGTTCGCCGGGCCGGCGCGGGTGGACCGCTACGCGTGGGCGCCGTTCGGTGGCGGGGTGCACAAGTGCGCGGGGGAGCGGTTCGCCGACGTGCACGTCAAAGCGCTGCTGCACCAGCTGCTCCAGCGCTTCCGGATCAGCGTCGAACCCGGCTACGAGACCGCGTTCGACTTCTCCGCCCTGCCGGTGCCCCGCGACGGCCTGCCGGTGCGGCTCGACCGGATCGGGTGACCGCGCGCGAACCGGCGTGCGACCGGGGAGGGGCCGCCCTAGCGTGGCCCGGAACCGCACGGCTGGAGGTCGCATGAGCAACGACGGGGTGCCGTCCTACGAGGGGCGCCCGCTGCCGCGCCCGGACGAGGAACCGGTGGACCAGGGTTTGGGCTTCGACCTCGGCACCCTGCTGAGCAGGCGGCTGGCGCTGCGCGCGTTCGGCCTGGGCGCGGCGGCGCTGGGGCTGGCCGCGTGCTCGGGCGGCTCGTCCGGGTCGTCCGGCACGACGGCGACGTCCGGCTCGACCGCGACGTCGACCGCGCAGCTGCTCCAGGAGATCCCCGACGAGACCGCCGGGCCGTACCCGGGCGACGGCTCCAACGGACCGGACGTGCTCGACCGGGGCGAGGTGGTGCGCGGCGACATCCGGACCAGCTTCGGCGGACCGACCGGCAGGGCCGAGGGCGTGCCGATGACGCTGGACCTGGTGGTCAGCGACCTCGCCAAGGGCGGCGAGCCGTTCGAGGGCGCCGCGGTGTACGTGTGGCACTGCACCCGCGAGGGCGGCTACTCGCTCTACAGCGAGGGCATCGAGCAGGAGAACTACCTGCGCGGCGTGCAGGTCGCGGACAGCTCCGGGAAGGTGAGCTTCACCAGCGTCTTCCCCGCCTGCTACGCGGGGCGCTGGCCGCACGTCCACTTCGAGGTCTACCCGGACCTGGCGAGCATCGCCGACGTCACCAAGGTCATCGCCACCTCGCAGGTCGCGCTGCCCCAGGACGCCTGCGAGAAGGTCTACGCGGAGAAGGGCTACGAGGCGTCCGTGGACAACCTGAAGAAGGTCACGCTCGACGGCGACAACGTCTTCGGCGACGACGGCGGCGTCACCCAGTTGGCCACCGTGACCGGCGACGTGTCCGGCGGGTTCCAGGTGACCCTCGCGGTCGGTGTCGACACCACGACCACCCCGACCGGCGGCGGCACCCGGCCGGGCAGCGACGGGCAGCCGTCCGGCGCGCCCCAATCCGGTGCGCCCCAGTCGGGCGCACCTCAGCCCAGCCCGCCCCAGTCGGGCGCACCCCAGTCCGGCCCGCCGTCCTCGCGGTAGCGCGGGCGGGCAGTGCGGGCAGCGCGGGCGGGCGGCGCGGGCGTGGGCGATGCTGTGCGCCGTGATCACCCACGACAGGAGCCGCCCATGACCGGCAGCACCACCCCCGCCATCGCCGTCACCGGGGCCACCGGCCGGTTGGGCGGGCGCGTCGCCCGGCGCCTGGCCGCCGCGGGCCTGCCGCAGACCCTGCTGGTGCGCGCCCCGGCCCGCGCCCCCGGGCTGCCCGGCGCGCACGTGGTCCGGGCCGCGTTCACCGACCGCGACGCCGTCCGCGACGCCCTGCGCGGCGTCGACGTCGTCCTGATGGTCTCGGCCTCGGAGACCCCCGACCGGGTCGACCTGCACCGGGCGTTCGTGGACGCCGCCGCCGAGGCCGGGGTCGGGCACCTGGTCTACACCTCGTTCTGCGGCGCGGCCCCCGACGCGGCGTTCACGCTGGCCCGCGACCACTGGGCCACCGAGCGGCACGTCCGCGCGAGCGGACTCCCGTTCACCTTCCTGCGGGACAACCTGTACGCCGACTTCACCCCCGGCCTCGTCGGCGACGACGGGGTCATCCGGGGCCCGGCCGGCGACGGGCGGGTCGCGGTGGTCGCCCAGGACGACATCGCCGACGCCGCCACCGCCGTGCTCACCGCCGCCGCCGACCACGCGGGCGCGACCTACGACCTCACCGGCCCCGAGGCCCTCACCTTCGCCGAGGTCGCCGAGGTGCTCACCCGCGTCACCGGTCGCGAGGTCACCTACCACCCCGAGACCGTGGAGGAGGCGTACCGGTCGCGCGCCCACCACGTCGCGCCCGACTGGCAGCTCGACGCCTGGGTCTCCACCTACACCGCCGTCGCGCGCGGCGAGCTGGCCGGCGTCACCGACCACGTGCGCCGCCTCACCGGGCACCCCGCCACCGCGCTGGCCGACGTCGTGCGCGCCCCCGCCTGACCCCGTTGCGCCGTCCGTGGGACGTTCGGCGGCGACCGCTAACCCGGGTGCCGCGCCGGACGACCCCACGGGTAGCAGTCGAGGCAAGGGGACGCCATGCGCTATCGACCGATGGACGGTGAGCCGGAGGACCCGAGGTTGGGCCGGTTCGTGCCGGACGACTGGCGGCACGTCGAGAACTACCCGCTGACCGCGCTGGCGGAGCAGCCCTCGCGGCGGCCCGTCGTGATCGGCGTGAACTGGTACCGGGAGATGGACGGCCCGGTGCGCGACGAGACCAGCGGCGAGCACTTCATCGCGCGCGGCGGGGCGAGGTCGCTGACCCGCATCCGCGGCGGGCACTGCGTGTGCCTGGAACCGGGCGGCGGCCCGGACCAGGAGGCGTGGCGCGCGTTCTACGACCAGGGCACCGAAGGCGCGTGCGTCGGGTTCGGCTGGTCGCGCGCCATGTCGATCCTCAACGGCGGGCTCTACTCGGCGCGCTGGCTGTGGTCGCGGGCCAAGGAGCGCGACGAGTGGTCCGAGACCAACCCCGGCGACAACGAGGGCACGTCGGTGCGCGCGGCGGCCGAGGCGCTGGTCGAGCTGGGGCACGTGCCCTGGCAGGACGAGTACGCCGCCCACGACTGGCGCACGCGCTCCGGGTACGCGCCGGACGGCGGGCACGGCCTCGCCGCGTTCCGCTGGGCCAGGACGGTCGACGAGGTGCACGCCCTGCTGGGCAACGAGCGCGCCGACGAGCTGGGCGCCGTGCCGGTGCTCAACTCGTGGGGCACCGGCTACCCGCTGCGCGTGTGGCTGCCCGACGACGTCCTGGACCGCCTCATCGGCGAGGACGGCGAGATCGCGGTGCCCACCGATCGGTGATCCGCGCGCGGGGCCGGTCGGCGGTAGACTGGCCGGCCCACCGACCAGTGATCGAGGGGCCGCCCTGATCGGCAAGAACGTCCGGCTGTCCGTCCTGGGACCACTGCGCGCACGGGTCGACGGCGCGGAGGTGGCCCTCGGGCCTCCGCAGCAGCAGGCGGTGCTCGCGCTGCTGGTCGTGGCCGGGGGCGAACCCGTGCCGATGTCCGCCGTCGTCGACGCGCTGTGGCCCGCCGACCCGCCGCCGAGCGCGGCCAACGTCGTGCACCGGTACGTCGGCGCGCTGCGCCGGGTCGTCGAACCGGACCTGCCGCGCCGCGCCACCGGTCGCTGGCTGCTGCCCGTGCCGGGCGGCTACCAGCCGGTGCTCGACGCGGAGGTCCTGGACCTGCTGCGGTTCCGCGAGCTGGTGCGCGCGGCGGACGACGCGGACCCGCGCGCCGGGCTCGCCTCGCTGCTCGCCGCGCTGGAGCTGTGGCGCGGGCCGGTGGCGTCCGGGATCGCCGAGGAGATCCGGTCCGGCGCGCAGTTCGTGGCGGTCGAGCACGAGCGGGTGGCCGCCGTGCGCCGGGCCGTGCGGCTCGCGTTCGACTGCGGCGAACCGGGGGCCGTGCTGCCCGCGCTGCGGCGCGTGGCGCACGGCCACCCGCTGGACGAGGCGCTGCACGCCGACCTGGTGCGGGTGCTGGCCGCCACCGGGTCCCAGGCCGAGGCGCTCGACGCCTACGAGGCGGTGCGCGCCCGGTTGGCCGACGAGCTGGGGCTCGACCCGGGCGAGGCGCTGCGGGCGGCGCACCGGGCCGTGCTCGTCGCGCACGCCACCGAGCCCGTGGTGCGGCCCGCGCAGCTGCCGCGCCCGCTCGACGCGTTCGTGGGCAGGCAGGACGAGGTGGAGGCGCTGTCGACGGCCGCCGCCGACGGGGCCGGGCTGATCGCCGTGACGGGCATGGCCGGGATCGGCAAGACCACCCTCGCCGTCCACTTGGCCCACCAGGTGTCCGGGCACTTCCCGGACGGCCTGCTGCACGCCGACCTGCGCGGTTTCCACCCGGACGACAAAGCGGTGGACCCGGCCGCGCAGCTGGGCGACTTCCTGCACGCGCTGGGCGTGCGGCCGGCGGACGTGCCGGACGGCGAGCAGGCGCGGTCCGGGCTGTTCCGCAGCCTGCTCGCCGGCCGCCGCGCGCTCGTGCTGCTGGACAACGCCCGGGACGCCGAGCAGGTCCGGCCGCTGCTGCCCGGCGCGGGCAGCCTGGCCGTGATCACCAGCCGCGACGACCTGGCGGGCCTCGTCGCCTCGCACAACGCCCACGCCGTGCGGCTGGACGTCCTCGACGAGGGCGCGGCCCGGGAGGTGCTGGTCCGCCGGCTCGGCAAGCGGCGCGTCGGGGCCGAGGAGCACGTGGTGGGCGCGATCCTGGCCGCCTGCGCGCGGCTGCCGCTGGCGCTCGCCGTGGTGGCCGCCCGCGCCGCGACCCGGCCCTCGTTCAGCCTCGCGACGCTGGCCGACGACCTGGCGGACACCCGAGGCGGCCTGGACGCGCTGTCCACCGGTGACGTCGCGCTCGACGTGCGGGCGGTGTTCTCCTGGTCCTGCGACGCGCTGAGCCCCGCCGCGGCCAGGCTGTTCCGGCTGCTCGCGCTGCTGCCCGGCGACGACGTCGGCGTGCCGGCGGTGGCCGCCGCCCTGGGCGAGCAGCCGTCCCGCGCGCGCCGCCTGCTCGCCGAGCTGTGCGCCGCGCACCTGCTCACCGAGCACGCGCCCGGCCGGTACTCGCCGCACGACCTGCTGCGCGCGTACGCCACCGAGCTGGTCCACGAGCACGAGAGCGCGGCGGAGCGGGACGCGGTGGTCGACGCGGTGCTGGACCACCACCTGCACACCGCGTGCGCGGCGGCCCTGGCCCTCTCCCCGGAACGGGTGCCGATCCCGCTCGACCCGCCCCCGGCGGCGGCGCGCCCGCTCGCCTTCGCCGACGGGGCCCGGGCCGCCGCCTGGTTCGCCGCCGAGCGCCGCGTGCTCCTGGCCGCCCAGGCGCGGGCCGCCGAGCGGGGGCGGCACGACGTCGCCTGGCGGCTGGGCTGGTCCCTGGCGCACCACCTCGACCGGGCGGGCCACTGGGACGACCTGGTGACCACCAGCCGGGTGGCCATCGCCTCGGCGCGCCGCGTCGGCGACCGGTTGGGCGAGGGGCACGGGCTGGTCGGCCTGGCGCGGGCCGAGGCCGACCTGGGGCGCGTCGACGTGGCGTGCGCGACCGGCGAGCAGGCGCTGACCGTGCTCGCCGACGTGGCCGAGCCGCGGCTGCTCGCCGACGTGCACCGGTTCGCCGGGTGGCTGTACGAGGGCGCGGGCGACCACGTGCGGGCGCTCGACCACGCGAGCGAGGCGCTGCGGCTGCAACGCCTCGGCACGGACAACGCCCGCCTGGCCCGCGCCCTCAACGCCGTGGGCTGGTACCTCGGCCTGCTCGGCCGGCACGAGGAGGCCCTGGCCCACTGCCGCGAGGGCCTCGCGCTGACCTCGCCCGACGACGACTACGGCCTGGCCGACCTGCGGGACAGCATCGGCCTGGCCCTGGCCAACCTGGGCCGGCTGGACGAGGCGGTCGAGCACTACCGCGCGGCGCTCGCCGGCTACGGGAAGCTGGGCATCCGCTACGCCCTGGCCGACACCGGCGAACGGCTGGGCGACGCCGAGGCCGCCGCCGGCCGCCCGGACCTCGCCGCCCACCACTGGCGCGCCTCGCTGGCCGTGTTCGAGGAGCTGGGCCTGCCCAGGGCCGACGACCTGCGCGCCAAGCTCACCCCCTGACGACGGCTCCCCGGGACGTTCACTTGTTGTGCACTTCGGGTTCCTAGCGTCGGGGCCGTGACGTCCGCGGCCGGTGACGAGTTCACGCGATCGGTGTTCCTGGAGCACCGGCTGCTGCTGCTGGCCCACGCCAGGCGGCTGACCGGCGACCACCACGCCGCCGAGGACGTCGTGCAGGAGGCGATGATCCGCACGTGGCGGCACGCGGACCAGCTGCTCGACGACGGCGGCCCGGTCCGGGGGTGGCTGTTGACCGTGGTGCGCAACATCGTCCTCGACCGGGCGCGGGCGCGGCGGGTGCGACCGGTCGAGGTGGACGACGCGCGCACCGCGCCCGCGGTGACCACCGACCACGCGGACCGGGTGGTCGCCGACGTCGTCGTGGGCGAGGCCCTGCTGCGGCTGCCCACCGAGCTGCGCCGCGTCCTGGAGCTGGTCTACCTGCGGGGCGACACGGTCGCCGAGGCGGCGTCCGCGCTGGACATCCCGGCCGGCACGGTCAAGTCCCGCACCCACCGCGCGATGCACCTGCTGCGCAGCGGCACGCCGCGCGCCGCGTGACCGGACCGGACACCGACCGGGGACCGCCGCCCGCCGCCCGGCGCTCGCCACCCGGCGCTCGCGCGGCTCCTCGGCGACGATGGGGGAGTGGAGGGCAGGACGAGCGCACCGGGCCGGGCGCCGGCGGCGGTGGTGTGGGAGCGCTACGCCGAGCCGGCGCGGTGGCCGGGCTGGGCGCCGCAGATCACCGGCGTCGAGGCGTCGGCACCGCGCATCGCGCCCGGCGTCACGGGTCGCGTCCGCGGCCCGCTGGGCGTGCGGGTCGCGTTCACCGTGACCGAGGTGGACCCGGTCGCCCGCACCTGGGCGTGGGACGCGCGGCTGGGACCGCTCCGGCTGCACCTGCGCCACGGCGTCGAACCGGACGGGGCGACCTGGCTGGTCGTGCGCGGACCGGCTCCGGTCGTGCTGGCCTACCTGCCGATCGCCCGGATCGCCCTGGGGTCGCTCACCCGGCGCTAGGGTCGGTCCCGTGATCACGACCTTCCGCATCGGCGGAGACCTGGAGGTGGGCCGGCTCGGGTTCGGCGCCATGCGGCTGCCGACCGCTCCCGGCCCGGCGCGCGAGGCGTCGATCGCGGTCGCGCGGCGCGCGGTCGAACTCGGCGTGGCGCTGGTCGACACCGCCCACATGTACGGCTGGGGCGCGAACGAGGAACTGCTGGCCGAGGCCCTCCACCCGTACCCGGAGGGCCTGGTCGTCGCCACCAAGGTCGGCATCCGGCGGGCGGGCGACGAGTGGCGGTGCGACGGCCGTCCCGACTCGCTGCGCCGCCAGGTCGACGAGGCCCTGCGGCGGCTGCGCGTCGACCGCGTCGACCTGCTGCAACTGCACCGCGTGGACCCCGACGTGCCGCCGGCCGACCAGTTCGGGGCGCTGCGGGACCTGCGCGCGGAGGGCAAGGTCCGCCACGTCGGCCTGTCCGAGGTCACCACCGACGACCTGGCCCGGGCCCGCGAGGTCGTGGACGTCGCGAGCGTGCAGAACCGCTACAGCCTCCTGGAACGCGGCCACGAGCCGGTGCTGCGGGCGTGCGAGGCCGCCGGGATCGCCTTCCTGCCCTGGCGACCGGTGGCGGGCGCGGCCGGCGCCCCCGCGGTGATCGCCGAGGTGGCCGCGGAACTCGGCGCCACACCGGCACAGGTCGCCCTGTCCTGGCTGCTGCACCGTTCGCCCGTGGTCGTGCCGATCCCGGGCACCTCCCGGATCGAGCACCTGGAGGAGAACGTGGCCGCGGCGGCCCTGCGCCTGGACACCACCCACCTCGCCCGCCTGGACCGCCTGGACCGGCCGCCGGCGGACTGACGGCGGCGGACTGACGGCGGCGGGCGGCACGAGCGGCACGGCGTCACCGGGTCTCGCGCACCTCGGGGTGCAGGATCGTCCGGGTCACCTGCTCGCGCCCCTCGTGCAGCTTCACGAGCGCGTGCACGGCGCTCTGCGCGAGGCGGTGCGAGTCCTGCACCACGGTCGCGCGCAGCGGGCTGGTGCCCCGGTCGACGAGGGTCCGCGCCTCCGCGATGCCGTCCACGCCGACCACCACCGTGCCCCCGGTCGACGGCGAGGGCGTGGCCCGCAACGCGTCCACCGCGCCCAGCGCCATCTCGTCGTTGGTGCAGAACACGGCGTCCAGCGCCGTCCGCCCGTCGAGTTCGCGGACGTGCGCCCGCACCGCGTCGAACGCGCGCACCCGCTGGAACGCGCAGCGGTCGTTCACCTCGATCGACACCCCGGCCAACCCGGCCCGCAGCACCTGCGCGCACCACACCTGCCGAGCGCGGTGCTCGCGACTGGCCACGACCAGCACGTGCGCCGGCCGTCCCGACCGCTCCAGCCACCCGACCAGCCACCGGCCCGCGAGCGCCCCGATGTCCGAGCTGAGGTAGCCGACGAACGCCGAGCCGCGCGGGTACCGGTTCTCGTCGAACGGCTCTATGTCCATGAACACCACGGGCCGCGCCAGCTCGGCGCAGAACGCCACCAGGTCCGGCTGGAGCCGGTGCACCTCGGTGGCCGCCACGAACCCGCCCAGGTAGTCCTGCCGCCTCGCCAGGACCCGCCGCAGGTGGTGGGCCTGCGCCGCCGAGTCGTAGTCCCGGTCGGGCACCTTGAGCACCAGGTCGATGCCGCCCCGGTCCAGCACGCCGTGCAGCCGCTGCACGAACTCCGCGACCCAGTACTTCTGGTCGAACGCCGACGTGATCAAAAACGCCCGCCGGGGCCGACGCCCGCGCCGGATGTCCATCCCGTCCCCTCGCGCCGGAGGAATGAGCGAATGATGCGGGCACCCCGGCGGGCGGCGCACGCAGTTCTGCGGTCCGGCCCCGGCCCGTGACCGCCGGCTCACCGAGGGACAAAGCCGGTGACAGCGCCACCGGCGGTCAGTACATTCCGCGTGGAATAGCGTGCCGGGGCACGCTCGGGGGGAAATCCGGTGGGCTCACCCGCCTCGTCCTCGCGCGCCCGCACGCCCACGTGGAGGGGAAGAATGAGACGTCGTCTTGCGGCGCTGGTCGCGGCGTGCGCGGTGCTCGTGCCGTTCGCGGGCACGGCGAGCGCCGATCCGGTGCTGTCCGAGGGCATCGTCACGGCCCGGTTCACCGGTCAGCCGGTGCCCGGCGCGTGCGTGACCGCCTTCGACGCGAACCAGGTCCAGGTCGCCCAGGACTGCGCCGACGCCGCCGGCCACTACTCGGTGAGCGTCCCGACCGGCTCGTGGGGGCCGTTCAAGCTGCGCACGACCGCCGAGGGGTACGCCGAGACCTGGTACGCCCGGCACTCCGGGGTGGACGCGCGCGACTTCGCGTCGGCCGACCCGGTCTACACCGGCGACCCCCGGCACGAGCTGGGGCTGCGACCGCCGGGCGTCGGCGTGCTGCGCGGGACGCTGACCACCTCGGCCGGCGCGCCGATCGAGTACGCGTCGGTGCAGGTCGTCGACGTCGACGGCGGCCACTGGGGTCCGTCGACCAGCACGGCGGCCGACGGGACCTACCGGTTCACCGGGCTGTGGCCCGGCCACTACAAGATCCAGTTCCGCTCGCCCCACGACGGCGAGCAGTGGTACCCCCGGCAGGAGGCGAACAGCGGGGCCGAGGCGGTCGTCGTGGCCGGCGACGTCGAGACCGTCGTCGACGAGCGGACCCTCCCGCCGGGCACGGTCGACCTGACCGTGGTGGACGAGGTGTCCGGCGCGCCGGTCCGGGACTTCTGCGTCTTCACGCCGGGCGTGGGCGCGGACCGCCCGTGCACGACGGACGGGCGGGTCTCGTACCCGCTCAACCGGGGCACGTACACGCTCCACGTCACGCCGGGCAGGACCCACTTCGGGGTCGACCACCGCGATGTGGTGGTCCGCTCCGGTGAGACCACGCGGGTGGTGGCCCGGGTGAAGCCCGGGGTCGCGATCCGCACGACCGTCCGGGACGCGCGCACCGGCGCGCCCGTGGCCGGGACCTGCGTGCAACCGGTCGCGGTCGCCGGGCACGGCGTGTCCGGCGAGTTCGCGTCCGACTGGTGCAGCGACGCCTCCGGCGCGGTCACCCTCGGCCCGCTGGCGCCCGCGGCCTACCGACTGCTGGCCCGGCCCGCCGAACCGCACGGCCTCCAGTGGGTCGGGTGGCTCGGCGGCACCGGCGACCAGCGCCGGGCGCGGGTGCTCGACGCGACGCCGGGGCGGTGGACGGACCTGCCGCCGATCCGCCTGGACCGCGCGGGCACCGTGACCGGTGTGGTGCGGGACGGGGCCACCGGCGCCGGGGTCGAGGGCGCGTGCGTCTTCGCGTACGCCACGACGAGCGCCTACGGCGACGCGTGCACCGACGGGAACGGCGCCTACCGGCTCACCGGCCTGGGCCCGTACCGCTGGCCGTTGGAGTTCGCGCACGCCCCGGGCGAGTACGCCTGGCAGTGGTCGGGCGGCGCGGCGGACCGCTTCGGTGCCGCGCCGGTCGCGGTGCGCGCCGGGCGCGAGGTCGCGCACGACGAGTCCCTCGTGCCGGCGGGCAGCGTGAGCGGCGCGACGTCCGTGGACGGCGACGAGTTCGGCTGGGTCGAGGTGACGCCGGTGAACGCCCGGACCGGTGACGTCGCCGGTGTCGCCACCACCAACTACGGCTTCGGCTACATCGTGCCGGGCCTCAACACCCAGGAGGTCAAGCTCCACTTCCGGGTCGTCGAGCGGGACCCCCGCCGGGAGGTCTGGTACCGGGACGCCGCCTCGTTCGACGCCGCCACGCCGGTCGCGGTGACGGCGGGCGCGGACGTGCCGGGCACCGACCAGCACATCGGGTAGCGGCGTGCGGGCGGGTCACCGCCGGTGGCCCGCCCGCACCCGTCAGCCGGCCCGGGCGATCCAGTCCGCGAGGTGCGGCGCCTCGGTGCCGATGGTGGTGTCGTCGCCGTGGCCGGTGTGCACGACCGTGTCCGGCGGCAGGGTGAGCAGCCGGGTCCGGATCGACTCGATGATCGTGGCGAAGTCCGAGTAGGACCGCCCGGTGGCGCCCGGTCCGCCGTGGAACAGGGTGTCGCCGGTGAACACCGCGCCCAGGTCGGGGGCGTGGAAGCAGACCGCGCCCGGCGCGTGGCCGGGGGTGTGCAGGACGTGCAGCGCGGTGCCCGCGACCTCGATGACCCGGCCGTCGGCGAGGTCGCCGCCGGGGTCGGTGTCCGGGTGGGTGAGCCGCCAGACGACCAGGTCGTCCGGGTGCAGCAGCACGGGCGCGCCGGTGAGCCGCGACAGCTCCGGCGCGACGCGGACGTGGTCGTCGTGGGCGTGCGTGGCCAGGATCGCCTTCACCGCGCGGTCGCCCACCACCCCCATGATCCTGTCCACGTCGTGCGGCGCGTCGACGACGACGCACTCGGTGTCGTCGCCGATCACCCAGACGTTGTTGTCGACGTCGAAGGTCTGGCCGTCGAGGCTGAACGTGCCCCGGGTGGTGGTGTGGTCGACGCGGGTCATCAGAAGACCACCACCGAGCGGAGCACGTCGCCGTGGTGCATCCTGGCGAAGGCGTCCTCGACCTGGTCGAGGGCGATGGTCTCGGTGACGAACGCGTCGAGGTCCAGGCGGCCCTGCCGGTACAGGTCGATCATGTAGGGGAAGTCGCGGGAGGGCAGGCAGTCGCCGTACCACGACGACTTGAGCGCGCCGCCGCGGGAGAACAGGTCGATCAGCGGCATCTCCAGCCGCATCTCCGGGGTGGGCACGCCGACGAGCACGACGGTGCCGGCGAGGTCGCGGGCGTAGAACGCCTGCTCCCAGGTCTCCGGTCGGCCCACGGCGTCGATGACGACGTCGGCGCCGAACCCGCCGGTCAGCTCGCGCACCCGCGCCACGACGTCCTCGGAGCCTGCGTGCACGGTGTGCGTGGCGCCCAGCCCGGTGGCCCACTCCAGCTTGCGGGGGTCGAGGTCCACGGCGACGATCGTCGTCGCGCCGGCGACGCGCGCGCCGGCGACCGCGGCGGCGCCGACGCCGCCGCAGCCGATGACCGCGACGGAGTCGCCGCGGGTGACGTTGCCGGTGTTGACCGCGGCGCCGAAGCCGGCCATCACGCCGCAGCCGAGCAGCCCGGCGACGGCGGGGGAGGCCTGCGGGTCGACCTTGGTGCACTGGCCGGCGTGCACGAGGGTCTTCTCGGCGAACGCGCCGATGCCCAGGGCGGGGGAGAGCGGGGTGCCGTCGGCCAGGGTCATCGGCTGCGCGGCGTTGTGGGTGTCGAAGCAGTACCAGGGCCGGCCGCGCAGGCAGGCCCGGCAGCGGCCGCAGACCGCGCGCCAGTTGAGCACGACGAAGTCGCCGGGCGCGACGTCGACCACGCCCTCCCCGACCGCCTCGACCACGCCGGCGGCCTCGTGCCCGAGCAGGAACGGGAACTCGTCGTTGATGCCGCCCTCCCGGTAGTGCAGGTCGGTGTGGCAGACCCCGCAGGCCCGCACCGCCACCACGGCCTCACCGGGCCCCGGATCGGGCACCACGACGTCCACCACCTCGACCGCGGCACCCCTGCCCCGTGCGACCACACCGCGAACCGTCTGAGCCACGTAGATCCTCCTCGATGCCCGCTGTCGGGTTCTGTTCTATGCCACGAGCCGCCGTTCGCGAAACCGGCCCGGCCCCGCCGGCGGCGTTCGCTCCACAGTGGAGTGCGGTACCGCGCCACGCGGGGAACGGGAACACGAAGTGCGACAAGCGTTTTACCCGTTCGAGTGGTCCGCACCCCCGGGGTGGTTGTGCGGTGGACAGCGCGGGGTCCGACCCGGAACGTGGGGAACCCGACCGCGACCAACCCCGCCGTCAGGGAGCGACCACCGATGTCGAGCACACTCCGCGCCGCCGCGCTGACCGCCGCGGCCCTCGTGACCGCGGTCCTCTTCGCCGAACCCGCCCGCGCCGACCCCGGCATCTGCATCGACCACGTCATGGAGCACGGCCACGAGGCCACCGACGCGGTGCTGCGCGCCTGCAAGATCGCCAAGACCGGTCTCCCGGACGACGTCCGGAAGTGCCGGGGCATCCTCCACCGCGAGGGCGTGGAGGGCGACGTCGCCCGGCACGCGTGCCGCATCGCCTCCTACCCGGAGGAGTAGCGGTGGAGCACACCGACGCCCTGCGGGTGATCTTCCGGCTGCGCGCCGCGCCGGGCGCCGGGCAACGCCTGCGCGACGCCTACGAGCGCATCCGCCACGAGGTCGCCCGCGTCGAGGGCTACCTCGGCGACCAGCTGTGCCAGTCCGCGCACGACCCGGACGAGTGGGTCATCACCAGCGAGTGGGAGAGCCCCGGGCACTTCGCCACCTGGGAGGCCACCGCCGGGCACCGCGCCCTCGCCGCGCCGCTGATGGCCTGCGTGACCGAGCGCGAGTCCCGGCGCTACCTCGTCCGGGCGACCACCCGCGCACCACGACGACAGGAAGTGGGAGGCACGCCGTGAACCGCTACGCCTTGACGTTCGCCGTGCGGCCGGGGTCCGAGGACGCCGTCGCCGCCATCCTGTCCGACTACCACCGGCCCCCGCCGGGCACGTCGGCCGGCGGCCCGCCGCGCACCCTGCTCGACCGCACCTCGGTGTTCATGGCCGGCGCGACCGTCGTCCGGGTCGTCGACATCACCTGCCCGCCCGCCGAGGCCGTCCGGCACCTGGCCGGTCAACCGCAGGTCAGGGCCGTGGAGGATCGGTTGCGGCCGTACCTCGCGCACCCCCGCGACCTGTCCGACGAGGGCGACCGCCGCCGCTTCCTGGCCACGTCCGCGATGCGGGTGGCCGGTCGGCGCGGTGCGGTCGAGCGCGGCGCGCCCCGGACCGCGGCGCTCTACCTGGCGCTGCCGGGAAGGGGCCGCGAGGTGGCCAGGCTGCTCGCCGCGGCGCCCACCGACGGCGGCGCCACCGTGTTCCGCCGGCACGACCTCGTGGTGCGGCTGGCCGAGTCCGGGCCGGGGGCGGCCGACTCGCCGCCGGTGCCGCTGGCGGGCCTGCTCGCCCCGCTCGTGCGGCTCGCGCGGCCGATGGCGCTGGTGACCGACCGGGTGGCGGAGGCGGTGGCGTGACCGGGCAGCTGCACCGGGCGGTGGGCCCGGCCGACGTCACGCCCCTGCTGCACCGCGGCGGCGACGTCCGCGTCCTGCTCGGCCCGGCGACCGTCGGCTCGACCAGCGGGTTCCTCGGCGTGCTGGCGCTCGCGCCCGGCGAGCGGGTCACCGAGCACTACCACCCCTACTCCGACGAGTACCTGTACGTGGTCGAGGGCGAGGTGGAGCTGGACCTCGACGACGTGCCGCACCCGTTGGCCGCCGACCGGGCGATCCTGGTCCCGAAGGGCGTGCGGCACCGGGTCCGCAACACCTCCGCCGCGCCCGCGCGCCTGGTCTTCCACCTGTGCCCGCTCGCGCCCCGCCCCGAACTGGGCCACGTGGACACGGAGCCGACGCCGTGACCCGCCGGGTGGCGGTGACCGGCATCGGCGTGGTGGCGCCCGGCGGCACCGGCGTGAAGGCGTTCTGGGAGCTGCTGACCGCGGGCCGCACCGCCACCCGCGCGATCTCGCTGTTCGACGCGTCGGGGTTCCGGTCGCGGGTGGCCGCCGAGTGCGACTTCGACCCCGCCGAGGCCGGGCTGAGCGCGGCCGAGGTCGCCCGGATGGACCGCTACGCCCAGTTCGCCGCGGTGGCCGCCGACGAGGCGTGGGCGCAGGCCCAGCTGGACGTCGCCGACCCGTGGCGGGTGGGCGTGTCGATGGGCTCGGCCGTCGGCGGCACGACCCTGCTGGAACGCGACTACGCGGCCACCTCCGACCGGGGCGCGCGGTGGCTGGTCGACCCGGCCGCCGCGTCGCCGTTCCTGCACCACGCCCTGTCGCCCGCGATGCTGGCCGCCGAGGTCGCTGACCGGGTGGGGGCGCGCGGACCGGTGCGCACCGTCTCCACCGGCTGCACGGCCGGTCTCGACGCGGTCGGGCACGCCGCCCGGCTGGTCGAGGACGGCGTGGTCGACGTGGTGCTCGCGGGCGGGGCGGAGTCGCCGATCTCGCCGATCGCGGTGTCCTGCTTCGACGCCATCCGCGCCACCACGGCCCGCAACGACGACCCGGAGCACGCCGCGCGGCCGTTCGACCTGGACCGGGACGGGTTCGTGCTCGGCGAGGGCGCCGCCGTGCTGGTGCTGGAGGAGCGCGAGCACGCCCGCCGCCGGGGCGCCGTGGTGCTCGCCGAGGTCGCGGGCTTCGCGACCCGCAGCAACGCCTTCCACATGACCGGCCTGCGCCCCGACGGCGTGGAGATGGCGGAGGCCGCCCGCCTCGCCCTGGACCAGGCCCGCGTCGCGCCCGCCGACGTCGACTACGTCAACGCCCACGGCTCCGGCACGAGGCAGAACGACCGGCACGAGACGGCCGCGTTCAAGCGGGTCCTGGGCGAGCACGCGCGCGCGGTGCCGGTCAGCTCCATCAAGTCCATGGTCGGCCACTCGCTGGGCGCGATCGGCTCGATCGAGCTGGCCGCCTGCGTGCTCGCGCTCGTCCACGGCGTCGTGCCGCCCACGGCCAACCTCGACACCCCCGACCCGGAGTGCGACCTGGACTACGTGCCGCACACCGCCCGGGAGCTCGACCTGCGCGCCGTGCTGTCGGTGGGCAGCGGGTTCGGCGGGTTCCAGTCCGCGGTCGTGCTCACCCACGCCGCGCGAGGGCGGTCGTGAGCACCGCCGTGGTGACGGGCGTCGGCGCGGTCGCCCCGAGCGGCACCGGCGCGGACTTCTGGCCCGCCGTGCGCGCGGGCCGCCGCGCGCTGGGCCCGCTGCGCCGCTTCGGGCCCCACCCGTACCCGGTGGTCGTGGCGGGCGAGGTCGACGGGTTCGGGCCGGACGGGTGGGTCGACCCGCGCGTCGCCGTGCAGACCGACCGGTTCACGCACTTCGCGCTCGCCGCCGCCGACCTGGCGCTGCGCGACGCCGACCTGGACCCGGCGACCGTGCCCGACTTCGGGTTCGGCGTGGTGACCGCGAGCTACTCCGGCGGCGTCGAGTTCGGCCAGCGCGAGATCGAGGCGCTGTGGCGGCACGGCCCCCAGCACGTCGGCCCCTACCAGTCGATCGCCTGGTTCTACGCGGCGAGCACCGGCCAGGTGTCCATCGGCCGCGGCCTGCGCGGCCCGTCGTGCGTGCTGGTCGCGGACGAGGCGGGCGGCCTGGACGCGTTCGCCACCGCGCGCGACGAGCTGGCCCGGGGCGCGCGGGCGATGCTCGCGGGCGGCGCGGAGGCGCCGTTCTGCCCCTACGCGATGTGCTGCCAGCTCGGCCTGGGCCTGCTCAGCACCGGCGAGGACCCCGGCACGGCCTACCTGCCCTTCACCGCGCGGGCCGCCGGGTTCGCGCCCGGCGAGGGCGGCGCGGTGCTCGTCGTCGAGGACGCCGACGCCGCCCGCGACCGGGGTGCCGCCGCGCGGGCCGTCATCGCCGGGCACGGCGCGACGTTCACCGGCCCGCAGCGCTTCGGCGACTCCGCCGAGGGCCTGGCGCGGGCGGCCCGGACCGCGCTGGCGCAGGCCGGTGTCGACCCGGCGGAGGTCGACGCGGTGTTCCTCGACGCGCTGGGCGACCCGCGCGCCGACGAGGCCGAGGCGCGGGCGCTGCACCTGCTCTTCGGTGACCGCGCCGTCCCGGTCACCGCGCCCAAGACCGGGTACGGCCGCTGCTACGCGGGCGCCGCGCCGCTCGACGTCGCGACCGCCGTCCTGGCCGTCGAGCACGGCGCCGTGCCGCCCACGCCCGGCGTCCGCGACTGGCGGTTCGACCTCGACCTGGTCACCGGCGAGGCCCGCCCGCTCGACACCCGCACCGCGCTGGTCCTGGCCCGAGGTCTGCACGGCGGCAACTCGGCCCTGGTCCTGCGACGTCCCGAACCGACCCGAGGAGGCAGTTGACGTGGACACCACACCTTCGCCCACCGACCTGGCGGCGCTGATCAGCCGCTGCACGGGGGTGGCCGTCACCGGGGACCAGCTCACCGACGGGCGCGCGACGTTCGCCGACCTCGGCGTGGACTCGCTGGGCCTGATGGGCGTGCTCGCCGAGCTCAAGCGCCACCACGGCCTGCCCCAGGACGTGGACCTGGACGCCGAGCAGCCGACCGGCGAGCTGCTGACGGCGCTGACCGGGAGGGCGTGAGCATGGCCGGGCACACCGAGAACGAGGTCCTGATCGACGCGCCGATGGACGTGGTGTGGGAGCGCACCAACGACGTCGAGCGCTGGCCCGGGCTGTTCAGCGAGTACGCGTCGGCGGAGGTGCTGGAGCGCGACGGCGACCGCGTGCTGTTCCGCCTCACCACGCACCCCGACCCGGACGGGAAGGTCTGGAGCTGGGTGTCCGAGCGGGTCGCCGACCCGGTCACCCGGACCGTCACCGCGCGCCGCGTCGAGACCGGGCCGTTCGAGCGCATGGACATCCGCTGGACCTACGAGCAGGTCGACGGCGGCGTGCTCATGCGGTGGGTGCAGGACTTCGCGATGAAACCGGGCGCGCCCCTCGACGACGCCGGGATGGCGCGGCGCATCGACGAGAACACGCCCGTGCAGATGGCCCTGATCAAGCGGAAGGTCGAGGAGGTCGCGTGCACCGCACCCTGATCGTGGCCAGGATGGCCCCCGACGCCGCCGACCAGGTGGCGCGCGTGTTCTCCGAGTCCGACCACCGCACGGACCTCGCCGAGGTGATCGGCGTCCGCTCCCGCACCCTGTTCCGGTTCGGCGAGCTGTACCTGCACCTCATCGAGGGCGAGCGCCCGCTGGAGGAGGCCGTGTCCGCGCACCGCTACCACCCGGAGTTCCGGCGGATCAGCGAGGACCTGCGGCCGTTCGTCTCGCCCTACGACCCGCAGGCGTGGCGGGAGCCGAAGGACGCGATGGCGGAGGAGTTCTACCACTGGGAGCGTCGTGCCTGAGCCGCTGCGCGTCCCGGCGCTGATCGCGGGCGGCGGCGTGGTCGGCCTGTCCGCCGCGGTGTTCCTCGCCCACGCCGGCGTGCCCTGCCTGCTCGCCGAACGCCGGTCCGGGCCGCTCGCCGAGCCCCGGGCCCGCTCCCTCAACCCGCCCACGGTGGAGCTGTACCGGGCGGTCGGCCTGGAGCGGGCGATCCGCGCCGTCCGCTCGCCCATCGCCGACCACACCGTCGTCGCGCACGCGGAGAGCGTGGCCGGGCCCGAGCGGGTGCGGCTGCCCGAGCGGGGCACGGCGGGCGGCCCCGGCGAGTGGGCGCCCATCGACCAGGACCAGCTCGAACCGGTGCTGCGCGACCACGCCCGCGCGAGCGGCGCGGACGTGCGCTACGGCACCGAGGTCGTCGCGGTCGAGCAGGTGCCCGACGGGGTGCTCGTGACGCTGCGCTCGGGCGGCGACGGCGATGGCGACGTGCGGGTGCACGCCGGGCACCTGGTGGTCGCGGACGGGGCGCACAGCCCGCTGCGCCGCCTGCTCGACATCGGGCACAGCGGGCCCGGCACGGTCGCGCGCAAGCTCGACGTGCGCTTCACCGCCGACCTGAGCGCACCGCTGGCCGGGCGCAGGGTCGTCGCGCTGACCGTCGCCAACGCGGCCGTGCGCGGCTTCCTCACCTCGGTGGACGGCGCGCGGCGGTGGCGGTTCGCGATCTCCCTCGAACCGGGTCAGACCGCCGCGGACTTCACCGAGCGGCGGTGCGCCGACCTGGTGCGGGCCGCGATCGGCGTGGACGGGCTGCCGGTGACCGTGGACCGCGTCGCCGGCACCACGTGGGACGTCGCTGGCCGCGTCGCGGACCGGATGCGCGTGGGCCGCGTGCTGCTGGCCGGGGACGCGGCGCACACCATGCCGCCGGTCGGGTCGTTCGGCGTGGCCACGGGCGTGCAGGACGCGTTCAACCTGGCCTGGAAGCTCGGCCTGGTGCACCGCGGCGTGGCGGGGGAGGAGCTGATGGCCAGCTACGAGGCCGAGCGGCTGCCCGTGGCGTGGGCGACGACGACGCTGTGCGTCGAGCGGTACCGGGTGCTCAACGGCGGTCCCGGCGACGCCGCGGCGAACGGCGCCCGGCGCGGGCGGCTGATGTTCGAGTGCGCCTACGCCGAGGGCGCGTTCGTCCCGGACCCGGACCACCCCCGCTCGACCCGGGTGGCCGGGGCGGCGGACCTGCTCGGCGGCTGGGCGCTGCTGACCGGCGCGGCGGCGCGGGGCTGGGAGGAGGCCGCGGCGCGGGCCGTCGTGCCGATCACCTGCCGGTCCGCGCCGGACCTCGTCGCGGCGGACGGGGCGGTGCTGGTGCGGCCGGACGGGTTCGCCGCGTGGCGGGGCACGGACCCGGGCTCGCTGCACGCCGCGCTCGACCGCGTGCTGTGCCGGACCGGGCCGGACGCCGCCGGGGCGGACATCGCCGGGGTGGCGGGTCCCGGGGTGGAGGACGTGGTCGGCATGCCGGTCGGGTAGTGGTCCGACCGCGCCGGGGAAGGCGCCGATCCCGGGGGACCTGGCCCGCCGCTGTCAGTCGACGGACAGTTTGCGGGCCAGGTAACCGGTCCAGGCCAGGGTGACGGCGGTCAGGCCCAGCACGCCCGCCGCACCCAGGCCCGCGGCCACCGCGCCCACCGCGGCGGGCACCACGACCTGCCCCGCGCGGTTGCCGGTCAGGCGCAGCGACATCGCCCGGCCGCGCGCGCCCGGCGGGGCCGATCCCGCCAGCCACGACATCGTCAGCGGCTGGCCGACGCCCAGGCCGAGCCCGGCCACCGTCACCGCCGCCACCAGCGCCCACACCGGCACGGGCGCGGCGCAGCACGCCAGGCCCACCGCGGCCGTCGCGACGCCGCCGATCAGCAGCCGCTTGCGGCCCAGGGCCGCGCTGAGCCTGCCCAGCAGGACGCGCGACACCATCGACGCGGCGGCCCGCAGCGCCAGCAGCGCGCTGACCAGGCCCGCGGACAGCTCGCGCTCCGCGCCCAGCGCCGGCAGGTAGACCAGCGAGATGTCCACCGCGGCGATCACCACGCAGCTCGTGGTCAGCGCCCTGGCCAGGCCCGGCAGGCGCAGCAGCGCCCCGAGGCCCACCGCCTCGCCCGACGACCGGTCGCGGGTGGTCCGGCTGCTCCGCAGCGGCACCGCGCACACCACCAGCAGCGTGCTGACCAGGCACGTGCCCAGGAAGATCGGCCCGGTGTCCGGGATGGACCCGCCGCCGCCGAACAGCGGGATCAGCAGCGGCCCGAGCAGCTGGCCGAGCGAGGCGGCGAACGTGTAGTAGCCGAACGCGGAGTCCAGGCTGCCGCCCGAGGCGGCGTTGGCCACCAGCGCCTGCTGGCCCACCACGCAGCACAGGTGCGCCGTGCCGAGCAGGACGCTGCCCGCCAGCAGACCGGGCAGGCCGTCGTCGAGGAGCACGAACACCGCCGTGGCCCCGGTCATCAGCACGCTGCCCGCGACCAGCACGCGCCGTTCGCCGACCCGGTCCACCAGGTGCCCGGCGGGCAGCGCCAGCACCAGCGGCACGAGCGCGAAGCACGCCGACAGCGCGCCCAGCCACGACGCGGGCACGTCCAGCTCCAGCGCCCGGTAGGACGCGGTGGGCCGCAGCACGAACGTGACGACCTGGGTGAGGACCGCGTGGCCGAACAGGGCGACGGTCGCGGTGCGCCTCACGGCCGCTTCGACAGCCGCCACGCCGCGTGCGCGGTCAGGCTGGTGTCGACGTGCTCCCGCATCGCGGCCGCCGCGCCGTCGCCGTCGCCCGCGATCACCAGTTCCAGCAGCGCCGCGTGCTCGCGGTCCTTCCGGGCCCGCTCGTCCTCGGCGCGCTCGACCTCCAGCGCGAGCCGCCGGTAGCGGTCGGTCTTGTCCCAGAGCCCGTCGAGCGCCTCGACCAGCAGCGCGTTGTGCGAGGCGCGGTAGAGCGCCGCGTGGAACCGCCGGTGCACGGCCAGCTCGTCGAGGCCGGAGTCGGCGGTGAGCGCGCGCAGCCCCTCGGCCGCCTCGCGCATCTCGCGGACGTCGTCGGCGGTGCGCCGCCGCGCGGCCAGGTCGACGGCCACCGGGTCGAGCGCCCGGCGCAGCTCCACCAGGTCGCGCGCCTCCTCGGCGCGCAGCTCCGCCACCCGCGCGTCGCGGTGCGCGCCCAGCTCCACGAGGCCCTCGGCCTTGAGCCGCTTCAACGCCTCGCGCAGCGGCGTGGTGCTGATCCCGATCTCCTGCGCGAGCGGCCCCTGGTTGATCACCGAACCCGGCGCCAGCTCGCCGGAGAGCACGCGCCGGCGCACCTCGTTGTAGGCGAACTCGGCCTTGGTCTGGAACACGGGCGCTGGTTCCGGCAGCACGGGGTGGCGCTCCTCCCGGTCGGACGACGACAGGTCATAGCTTATAACCTGTGTGCCGGAAGGCGGCGTGACCTGGACCGCACTCCCGCGCGGTGATCGGGTCCTGCGCACGACACGGTGTCGAACGGGCCGCCGGTCCACGCCCGTGGACCGGCGGCACCGCCTCAGCGGTGGAACGCGGTGATCGCCGGGAGCGCCCTGCCCGACCAGTCGAACAGCGCCTGGTTGTCCCAGCCGTCACCCGAGTCCGGGTTGTCCGGGTCCCAGCCGTTGCCGGGCACCGCGTACCAGGTGGGCTCCCAGTACACGACGCCCAGCGCGCGCGGCACGGCCTGCACGACGCTGATCACGTCGCGGAAGTGCGCCAGTTGGCCCTCCGAGGTCGCCGGGTAGCCGGGCAGCAGCTTCGAGGGGTCGCTGAACGCGTTCGGCTCGAAGTCCGCGTCGGCCATCGTGAACGGGTAGGCGGTCTCCACCACCATCACGTCCTTGCCGTACCGCGCGGGCACGTCGAAGAGGGTGCGTTGCAGCTCGCCGAGCGTGCCGTGCCAGTAGCCGTAGAAGGACAGGCCCACGACGTCGAACGGCACGCCGCGGCTCACCGCGTTGTCGAACCACCAGCGCACCGTGCCCTGGTCCGCGCCGTTGGCCAGGTGCAGCATCACCCTGGTCGACGACGACACCGCCCGCACCGCCGACACCCCGCTCTTGAGCAGCGCGGACAGGTTGGCCCAGTTGTCCGACGACCCGTCGGGCAGCAGCATCCCGGGGTTGGTCTCGTTGCCGACCTGCGCGTAGTCGGCCGTCGTGCCCTGCGCCTTGAGCGCGTTGAGCACGTCGTAGGTGTGGTCGTAGACCGCTTTCGTGAGCTGCGCGAACGAGTACCCCGCCCACGCGGCCGGCTTGCGCTGCTGACCGGGGTCGGCCCACGCGTCGGAGTAGTGGAAGTCGATCATCAGCTGGAGGCCCAGCGCCTTGACCCGCTTGGCCATGGCCAGCACGCGGGCCTTGGTGTTCCAGCCGTCGGCCGGGTCGACCCACACCTTGAGCCGCACCAGGTTCATGCCGTTGGCCTTCAGGACCTGCAACGCGTCCTGCGCCTGCCCGGACGTGGTGCGGTACACGCCGCCGTTGGCCTCCGCCCTGGGCAACGTCGAGGTGTCGCCGCCGCGCACCGCCACGGCGGCCCGCCCACCGACGAACTCCAGGTCGTCGACGTTGACCCAGTTGCCCGCCCGCGCGTCGGACACCACCGCGACCGTGCACCGGCCGCCGGACACCTGGGCGGACACCGCGACCCGCGTCCACAGGCCGTCCGCGCTGACCGGCAGCGGCACGCGCTGCTCCGCGCCGCCGCAGTCGCGCAGGGCCAGGTGCGCGGTGTTCTGCCACCCGGACGACCGCACCCAGGCGCGCGCGGTGTACCAGCCGTTGCCCAGGCCGGTCAGGGTCTGCCTGGTCTCGACCTGGTAGGCGCCGGACGCCCAGTGGGTCAGCCGGGTGCCGCCGCCGCGCCCGCCCGCCTCGGTGAACGACGCGCCGCCGGTGCTGGTCCAGCCGGACGCGCCGGACTCGAACCCGGGGTTGGTGAGCGTGCTCGCGGCGACCGCCTGGGGTGGCAGGGCCACCGCCGCCGCGGCGAGCACCGCGACGGCGAACAGCTTGGGGGATGCGGACATTCGTTCGTCCTCCTCGTCGAGAACGCGATGGGTGGGTCCGCTCAGCCGGTGCGCAGCACGGCCACCGCGCCCGCGGGCACGGTCAGCCACCCGTCGCAGCGCTCGCCGGTGAGCAGTTCGGTGCCCGACGCCTCGACCCGCGCGTCGGCGTCGGTGTGGTTGAGCACGAACAGGTACTCGGCGTCGGGGCCGTGCCGCCGCACGACCTCCACGTCGCGGGGCAGGTCGGCGGGTTCGACGCCCGCGTCCCGGTAGACCTCGCGCAGCACGCCCGCCAGGTCGTCGCCGCGCAGCCGGGTCGACAGGTACCAGGCGCTGCCGCCGCCGAACGCGTGCCTGGTCACGGCGGGACCGCCCGCGGCCGGGCCGTCGGCGTAGGACAGCACGGTCCCCGCGCCGTGCAGGCGGACGTCCTCCGCCCACACGTCGCCCGTCGCGCCCCCGGTCGGCGTCGCACCCCCGGTCAGCGTCACGCGCTGGTCGGCGCGCAGCGGCAGGAACTCCTCGACCTCCAGGCCGAGCACCGCGCGCAGCGCGCCGGGGTGACCGCCCGGGTGCACGGTGTCGTTGCCGTCGACGATGCCGGAGAAGTACGACACGACGAGCGTGCCGCCGTCGCGCACGTACCGCTCGAACACCGCCGCCGTGCCGGGCGCGGTCAGGTACAGCGAGGGCACGACGACCAGCCGGTACCCGGCGAGGTCCTGGCCGGGCGCGACGAAGTCGCAGGTCAAGTGGGCGTCCCAGAGCTGCTCGTAGAACGCGGCGACGCGTTCGCGGTAGTCCAGGTCCACCGACGGGCGCCACGCCAGCTCCAGCGCCCACCACGACTCCCAGTCCCACACCACGGCCACGTCCGCGCGCACCAGGCTGCCGCGCAGCTCCGCCAGCGACCCGAGGTCCGCGCCCAGCCGCACGACGTCGCGCCACACCCGGCTGCGGGTGCCCGAGTGCGGCAGCATCGCCGAGTGGAACTTCTCCGCGCCGAAGCGCGAGGCCCGCCACTGGAAGAACATCACCGCGTCCGCGCCGCGCGCCACGTGCGCGAGGCTGTTGCGGGCCAGCTCGCCGGGCCGCTTGGCGATGTTGCGGGGCTGCCAGTTCACCGCGCCCGTCGAGTGCTCCATGAGCATCCACGGCCGCCCGCCCGCCACCGCGCGGGTCAGGTCGGCCGACATGGCCAGGTCGATGTGGTTCCGGTCCGCCTCGGCGGTCAGGTAGTGGTCGTTGGCGACCACGTCCACCTCGCGGCCCCAGCGCCAGTAGTCGATGGACCGGCAGTTGGTGGTCATGAAGTTCGTGGTCACCGGCGCGGACGAGCGGGCGCGCAGCACGTCCCGCTCGGCCCGGTAGCAGGCCAGCAGCTCGTCGGAGCAGAACCGCAGGAAGTCCAGCTCCTGCGCCGGGTTGCCCGCCGTGCCGGTGGCGCGCGGCGGTTCGACCTCGTCCCAGTCGCCGTAGCGCTGGCCCCAGAAGCTGGTGCCCCACGCCGCGTTGAGCGCCTCCGGCGACCCGTGCCGCTCGCGCAGCCAGTCGCGGAACGCCCTGGCCGACTCGGGGCAGTAGCACGCGCCGACCGGCGCGCCGTACTCGTTGTGCACGTGCCACATCGCCAGCGCCGGGTGCGCGGCGTAGCGCTCGCCGATCGCGCGGGCGATGCGCGCGGCGGCCTCGCGGTAGGCGGGGGCCGACGGGCAGAACGTGGCCCGCGAACCGCGTTCGAGCACCACGCCCTCGCGCGTGACGGGCCGGATCTCCGGGTGCGCCCGGTACAGCCAGGCGGGCGGCACGACGGTGGGCGTGGCCAGGTTGACCGCGACGCCGTGGGCGTGCAGCAGGTCGAGCAGGCGGTCCAGCCAGCCGAAGTCGAACCCGCCCGGCCGGGGTTCCAGCAGCACCCACGAGTGGATGGCGACGCTGACCAGGTTCACCCCGGCCCGCCGCATCAGCTCCGCGTCCTCCGCCCACACCTCTTCGGGCCACTGCTCGGGGTTGTAGTCCCCGCCGTAGACCACCCCGGCCACGCCGACCGGCCAGAACGGATCGGCCAGGTCGGCGGGCTGTGGTGCCACGAAGGTCATGGAAGCTCCTGCGCTGTGAACGTGCACGGTCTCGATGGAGATTACGGCGCAGATAAAAGCAGGTATCAAGTGGTTGACAGCCGACTGATGCGCACAACTACTGTGCACGTTCACAGTGCGGTTACCGCTGGCAGCGGCGTCAGCGACGCGAACCCCCCCCGGAGATACCAATGCGACTCGACCTGGCCAGGAAAGCCCTTGCGGTCGGACTCGGTCTCGCCCTGCTCGCCGGCTGCGGCAGCGGCGCGGAGGAGGAGGGCGGCCCCGTCGAGCTGTCCTTCTGGGCGTGGGCGCCGAACATCGACCGGGTAGTGGAAAAGTGGAACGCGACCCACCCCGACACCAGGGTCGTGGTGAGCGGGCAGGCGCAGGGCGACGACCTGGTCACCAAGTTGCTGACCAGCGCGAAGGGCGGCAACCCACCGGACCTCGCGCAGGTCGAGTACCAGGCGCTGCCCACCCTGGTCGGCAACGACGTGCTGGCCGACGTCTCCGGGGCCGCCGCCGGCGTGCGCGACCAGTTCGCGCCGGGCGTGTGGGACCAGGTCACGCTGGGCGGCAGCGGCGTGTACGCGGTGCCCCAGGACTCCGGACCGATGATGTTCTACTACCGCGCCGACCTGTTCGAGCAGTACGGCCTGACCGTGCCGACGACCTGGGACGAGTACGCGCGGACCGCCCGCGACCTGCGCGCCAAGGCGCCGGACAGGTACCTCGGCACGTTCTCCTCCAACGACCCGGGCTGGTTCGCGGGCCTCGTGCAGCAGGCCGGCGGCCAGTGGTGGTCCGTCGAGGGCGAGGCGTGGAAGGTCGCCATCGACGACGAGGCCACCAGGAAGGTCGCCGGGTACTGGAGCGGCCTGGTCGCCGAGGGCGCGGTCGACAAGTCCCCGATGTACACCCCGGAGTGGAACAAGGCCCTCAACGACGGCACCCAGATCGGCTGGGTCAGCGCCGTGTGGGCGCCCGGCGTGCTCGCGGGCAACGCGGCGGCCACGCGGGGCAAGTGGGCCATGGCGCCGCTGCCGCAGTGGGACGCGTCCTCGCCGAGGACCGGCAACTGGGGCGGCTCCACCACCGCCGTGACCGCCGGTTCCGCCAAGCGGGACGCGGCCACCGAGTTCGCCCTGTGGCTCAACACCGACCCGGCGGCGGTGGCCGACCTGGTCGGCACCAGCGGCGTCTACCCGGCGTCGAAGGCCGCGCAGACCGCGCTGGCCGCCCCGCCCGCGTTCTTCCCCAACCAGCCGGACTTCTACGCCACCGCCGCCGACATCGCGGCCACCTCGTCGGGCTTCAGCTGGGGCCCGAACGTCAACGTCGCCTACACCGCCTACAAGAACGCCTTCGGCGAGGCCATCACGGCGGGCGGCGACCTCGTGCCCGCCCTGGCGGCGATGCAGGAGGCCACCGTGGGCGACCTGAAGGCCAACGGCTTCGCGGTCGTGGGCTGAGGCATGGCCCCGACCGGTCGACGCACGGCGCCCCGGGTGGCGCCGTACGCCTTCGTCGCGCCCGCCGTCGTGCTGTTCCTGCTGGTCTTCGCCCTGCCGATCGGCTACACGGTCTGGACGAGCCTGTTCCGCACCGAGGTGAAGGGCCTCGGGCTGGGCAGGGGCAGCCGCGGCGAGGTCTTCGCCGGGCTGGACAACTACGCCCGCGCGCTCACCGACCCCGAGCTGGGCGCGGGCGCGTTGCGGGTGCTCGCCTACGGCGCGCTGCTCGTGCCCACCATGCTCGGCCTGGCCCTGGTGTTCGCGCTGCTGCTGGACGAGGAGCGGGTGCGGGCGCGCGGGTTCTCCCGCCTCGCGATCTTCCTGCCGTACGCGGTCCCCGGCGTCATCGCGACCCTGCTGTGGGGCTTCCTGTACCTGCCCGCCACCAGCCCGCTCAACCAGCTGCTGCGCGAGCTGTCGCTGCCCGGCGTGGACCTCCTGTCGCCGACCGGCATCTACTTCGCGCTGGCCAACATCGCCGTCTGGGGCGGGGTCGGCTACAACGCGGTCGTCCTGCACACGGCGCTGCGGTCCATCCCGCGCGAGCTGTACGAGGCGGCGCGCATCGACGGCTGCTCGCCGTGGCAGGTGGCGGTGCGCATCAAGGTCCCGCTGCTCGCGCCCGCGCTCGTGCTCACCGGGCTGTTCTCGGTGATCGCGACGCTCCAGGTGTTCGCCGAGCCGACGACGCTCGCGCCGCTGACCAACTCGCTGTCGAGGACGTGGACGCCGCTGATGAAGGTCTACCAGGACGCGTTCGCGCGCGGCGACACGCACTCGGCGGCGGCCACGTCCGTGGTGATCGCCGCCGTGATGTTCGCGATCTCGTTCGGCCTGCTGCGGGTCACCCGCCGGTTCGGGGGGCTGCGGTGAGGCGCGCCCCCACCGCCGTGCTGCTGCTCGGCGCGGCCTACTGCCTGTTCCCCGTGGCGTGGGTGCTGGTCGCGGCGACCAAGAGCAGCGACGAGCTGTTCTCCACCTCGACGTTCTCCGTCGGCGGGTCGCTCCCGGACAACCTCGGCGAGCTGTTCGCCCACCGCGACGGCCTGTTCTGGACGTGGATGGCCAACTCCGCGCTGTACGCGGGCGTCGGCGCGCTGCTGTCGGCGGCGCTGTCCGGCGTTACCGGGTACGCGCTGGCCAAGTACGAGTTCCGCGGCAAGTCGGTGCTGTTCAACGCGCTCATCGCGGGCGTGCTCGTGCCCGCCGTGGTGCTGGCCGTGCCGCAGTACCTGCTGCTGTCGGAGGTGGGGCTGACCGACGGCTACCTGTCCGTGCTGATCCCCAGCGTGGTCAGCCCGTACGGCATCTACCTGGCCCGCGTCTACGCGGCGGCGGCCGTGCCCGACGACGTGGTGGAGGCCGCCCGCACCGACGGCGCGGGGGAGGGGCGCATCCTCGGCTCGATCGCCCTGCCGATGATGCTGCCCGGCCTGGTCACCGTGTTCCTGTTCCAGTTCGTCTCCATCTGGAACAACTTCCTGCTGCCGTTCATCATGCTCGGCGACGACACGAAGTTCCCGGTCACGCTCGGCCTCTACACGCTGCTCAACCAGGGCAACACCGTCCCGGCGCTGTACTCGCTGGCGATCACCGGGTCGCTGGTGTCCGTGGTGCCGCTGGTCGTGCTCTTCCTCACCCTCCAGCGGTACTGGCGGATCGACCTGCTCTCCGGGGCCGTGAAAGCATGAAGGGCCTATGAGCACCGAACGCGGCAAGCCCCGACCCCGGCCGACCATCCACGACGTGGCGGCCGTGGCCGGGGTGTCCCGGGGCACGGTGTCGCGCGCCCTCAACGGCGGGCGCAACGTCAGCCCGTCGGCGCTGGAGGCGGTGCTCAAGGCGGTGCGCACGACCGGCTACGTCGCCAACCCGGCGGCCCGCAGCCTGGTCACCCAGCGCACGTCGTCGGTGGCGTTCGTGCTCACCGAGCCGCAGAGCCGCCTGTTCGAGGACCCCAACTTCAGCATCCTGCTCCAGGGCTGCACGCAGGAGCTGGCCGAGCACGACGTGCCGCTGCTGCTCATGACCGCGGGCACCGACGTGGAGCGCAAGCGGACGAGCCGGTTCATCGCGGCCGGCCACGTGGGCGGCGTGCTGCTGGTGTCCTCGCACAGCGGCAACCCGCTGCTGGAGGAGCTGCGCGAGTCGGGCGTGCCGGTGGTGACCTGCGGCAAGCCCCTGGGCCACGAGAACGCGGTGGCCTATGCGGCGGCCGACGACCGCTCCGGCGCGCGGGTGGTCGTCGAGCACCTCCGCTCCCGGGGCCGGACCCGGATCGCCACCATCACCGGCCCGACCGACACCCCCGGCGGCGTGGAGCGGCTGGCCGGCTACCGCGACGTGGTCGGCCACGACGCCGACCCCGCGCTGATCGCGCACGGCGACTACAGCCGGGCGGGCGGCGAGGCGGCCATGGCGGAGCTGCTGGCCAGGGCGCCGGACCTGGACGCCGTGTTCGTGGCCTCGGACCTGATGGCGGCGGGCGCGCTCACCGCCCTCCAGGACGCGGGCAGGCGGGTACCGGAGGACGTGGCGGTGGGCGGGTTCGACGACTCCGCCATCGCCACCTCCACCCGCCCCACCCTGACCACCGTGCGCCAGCCGTTCGACCGGATCACCCGGGAGATGGTCCGGCTGCTGCTGGACCAGATGAACGGCGAGCCGCCGGCGGCGGCGATCCTGCCGACCGAGCTGGTGGTCCGCGACTCGACCTGACCCCCGCCCCGGCGGGTCAGCCCGCGGACCCGCCGATCAGCCGCTCGCTCAGCTCCCACAGCCGCCGGGCCGACGCGGGGTCGACGGAGTGCGGCACGGCGTCGACCGGCATCCCGTCCGGACCGGGGTCGAACGGGTCGAGCGGCGCCGGGTCCTCGTCCAGCGGCGTGACGTCGCTGTTGTTGAGGTACACGCCACCGACGTCGGCGAGCAGCGGGCTGGTGGCCGCGAACACGATCGTCGCGGCACCCTGCTCCGGCGTCTTCTGCCCGCGGCGGGGGTCGATGACCGGCCGGCCCGCCTCGTCGACGAGGCCCATGGCCCGCTGAGCCTCCACGCCCACCGACCTGTTGAACGCCGTGGCGGGCACGATGCCGGGGTGCGGCGCGTAGGCGCGGATGCCGTCGGCGGCCCAGCGGCGGTCCAGCTCGACGCTGAACAGCACGTTCGCGGTCTTGGACTGGGCGTAGGCGAGGCCGGGGTCGTGCCGGCCGGTGGTGAAGTGCGGGTCGTCCCACAGGATGTCGGTCGCCCGCTGCGCGCCCGAGGTGGTGGTGACGACCCGGGCGCCGCCCGCCGCGCGCAGGGCGGGGTGCAGGCGCAGGGTCAGCTGGAAGTGGCCGAGGTGGTTGGCCGCGAACTGCGCCTCGTAGCCGCGCGCGTCGCGGGTGAGCCCGCCGGGGGAGGCGAAGGCCGCGTTGTTGACCAGGACGTGCAGCGGTCGGCCGGTGTCGAGGTAGTGGTCGGCGAAGGCGTCGACGGACGCCGGGTCGAGCAGGTCCAGCCGGTGCACCTCGACCCCCTCGATCCCGGCGAGGGCCCGTTCGGCGCGGTCGGTGTCGCGGGAGCCGACGGTGACCGAGGCCCCGGCCCCGGCCAGCGCGCGGGTGGTCACCAGCCCGAGGCCGGAGTGGCCGCCGGTGACGACCACGTTCCGGCCGGTGAGGTCGATGCCCTCCAGGACGTCGTCGACCGTCGACGCGGCGGTGAAGCCGGACCCGACGGGGTGTTGGCGGTGCGTGGTGCTTGGCGTCATGCGTCCAGCCTGCTCCGCGCCGTGCGGACTCTGAATAGTTGTCAGTCCGCTTTTCCTTCGCGATAGTACGGAGGTGGACGGTGACCAGCTTTCCGAGGTGTTCGACCTCGTCGAGGTCCGCGGCGTGCTCTCCGGCGGGTTCGCGGTGCGCGGCCCATGGGTCTCGCGCGGGGAGGTCACCACCCCGCTGAAGTTCTTCGCCCTGGTCAGCGGTCGCGCGCGGTTGAGCGCGGACGGCCTCGACCGGCCCGTCGAACTCGAACCGGGCGACGTGGTCGTGCTGAACGACCGGTCGTGGTTGGAGCTGGAGGGCGGCACGGGCGACGGGCCGCGCCGGGAGGTCGTGCCCGGCGACGACCCCGCCGTCGACCTCGCCGGCGTCGACTTCGCCACCGACGACGTCCTGGTCGGCGGCCGGGTCGACCTCAACCCGGCCGGCCGGGCGCTGCTGGCGCGGGCGCTCCCGCCGGTCGCGCACGTCCGGGGGTCGGCCGCCAGGACGAGCGCCCTGCGCGGCACCGTCCACCGGGTGTTCGAGGAGGTGAGGTCGCGCCGGATCGGCGCGGCGTTCGCCATCCGCCAACAGGTGCAGCTCCTGGTGCTGGAGGTGGTGCGCGCCTACGTCGACCAGGCCGAACCGCCCCCGGGGTGGCTCCGGGTGCTGACCGACGAGCGGCTGCGCCCGGCGATCGGGCTCATGCACGCCGACCCCGGCAGGTCCTGGGGCCTGGACGAACTGGCCCGCGCCGCGGCGATGTCGCGCACCTCGTTCGCCGAGCGCTTCCGGACCGCGGCCGGCGTCCCGCCCCTGACCTACCTCGGCCGCTGGCGGATGCTGCTCGCGCAACGGGCGCTGCGCGACGACGACGTCCGGGTCGGCGCCCTCGCCGCGAGGCTCGGGTACTCGTCCGAGAGCGCGTTCAGCACCGCGTTCAAGCGCGAGGTCGGCCTGTCCCCCCTGCGCTACCGACAGGGCCTGCGCGCGCAGGCGTCGGCGGCGGACGCCTGATCGGTCGTCCTGCGCGAACAGGTCACCACGGGCGGGGGAAATCCTTGCCGCCCCGGTGGGCCGATCGTGGTCCTGCCCTTCGGGAACGAGTACGGCGGGAAATGTCGGGTGATTCGTGCGTTGACCGTCGTGAAATGGTTCGTCGATATTTTCGGCACCGCATCAGGTCGTGCCCGCCCTACGCCGAAGGGCTCTTCGGGTAGGCCGGTGGGACCAGTTTCCCTGGCGTCCGGGCCCTCATCGAAGATAGTTGTCCGCAAAAGTGCGGACTGGTTTCGTAACGGTGTGGTGTCGGCTGTATCGCCGCACGCCCCGCCGGCGATGAGCATCGTGATCAGTTCGGTGGTGGCGAAGAAGGGGGGACGGCTGTGGCGGACAACAGCGCTGCTCCGAATCCGCGGGGTACGGCGGTTGATCGAGCGGTACGGCTTTTCGAGTTCCTCGCGCGGAGCCAGCAGCTCAAGTCGAACCCACCCCGCACCACCGACAGCTACGACTCGGTGCTGTGGTTCGGGCAGCTGCCCGAACACCCCTTCATCCGGTCCGCGCACCGAGAGGACGCGCCTGAGCCCGGCACGGCCCTGCTCACGGTCGAACGGGTCGCGCACCAAGAGGCCCCCGACCCGGAGGCCGAACTGCGGCCCTGGCTGGAGGGGGAGTGGGACGACCCGAGCGTTCCTCCGCGTCTGCGCGAGTCGATCGGCGAGGGTGAGCAGCGCACCGCACTCGACGACGCGCCCGAGATCCGTGAGGCCCACGTCGGGTGGGAGGCGCGCTGGTCGGAGTGGGCCGAGCGCGAACTGCGCGATCGACCGGCGCGGAACGTCTACAACGAGTTGTTCTCCGCCTACGTCACCGCGGCCGGGCACGCCGAGGAACTCGAACTCGTCGTCGGCGTCGGTTGCCTGTCGTGGTCACCGCCCGGCCACTACGTCGTGCGCCGGCACCTCGCCACCGTGCCCGCCGTGATCCACTTCGACGACGCCACCGGGCGGCTGACCCTTCAGCAGGCCGAGGTCGCGGATGGTCTGAACGTCGAACTGGACATGCTCGACCCGGGTCGCGTGGCCAACCCGCAGCACGTCGTGCAGATCAGGAACGAGGCTCGCGAGGTCACCTCCGCCGTCCTGGACCGCGACGTGGTGGGCGGCGTGCTGCGCCGCCTGGTGCACGCCCTGGACGGCGAGGCCGCCTACCTGGACGAGGACAACGCGCAGAAGCCCGGTGCGCACGCCGTGGCGGCGTTCGCACCGGCCGTCGTCCTGCGCAGGCGTTCGCGGCAGGGGATCGTCGACATCCTCGATTCGGTCGCCGTGCAACTCGGCGAGTCCGGTGTCGTCCCGGACGGGCTGCTCCCGCTCGTCGACCCGGACCACCGGCCGACCGCGGAACGCTCGCCCGAGGCCGGCGCCCTGGTCGAGCTCGACGACGACCTCTTCCTGCCACTGCCGGTCAACGACCGGCAGTTGCGCGTGCTCACGCAGGTCGACGCGAAGGCCCAGACCCTCGTCCAAGGTCCGCCCGGAACGGGCAAGACCCACACCGTCGCAGCCCTGCTGTCCCACCTCCTCGCGCAGGGCAAGCGCGTGCTCGTCACCGCGCACACCGACCGGGCACTGAAGGAGGTGCGGGCGAAGCTGCCCGAGGCCATCGCGCCGCTGGCCGTCTCGGTCGTCGGCTCCTCGCGCTCGGACCTGGCCGACCTCAAGGTCGCCGTGGAGCGGATCAGCCATGTGGCCAGTGAGTACGACGCCGAGGCCGCGCGGCGGGCCGTCGAGGACCACGTCACGGCGATCGAAGGACTCCGCCTACGACGGGCGGGGCTGTACCGGCGCCTGCTCGACGCGCGTGGCGAAGAGGTGGCCGAGCACGCGGTCGGTGACTACCGGGGCACGCTCGCCGTCCTCGCGCAGCGCGTGGAAGCGGAGCGGGAGCGCTTCGGTTGGGTGGCCGACCTGAGCACCGTGATCGGTGTCGCCCCGTCCCCGGTGCCCGCTGGTGACATCGTCGAGTGGCACCGGAGCGTCGTGGACGACGCGTTGAACGCCGACGAGCCCGAATCGCGGCTCAAGCTCGTGCCGCTCGCCGACGTGCCCGCTCCCGAGGTGTTCTTCGCCCTCGTGACCGCGGAGCGCCAAGCCATCGCGGCCGAGGAGGGGCACAGCAGCCTGACCCGGCACACAGCTTTCGACGCCGTCCGGCGCTTGGACCAGTCCACGCGCACGGTGCTGCGGCAGCGGCTCAACAAGTTCGCGCGGGAGGCCGAGGACCTGTCGCGGCGGCGCGAGCAGTGGATGAACGACGCGCTGTCCGACGTGCTCGCCGGGCGGGCGAACCACTGGCGGTCGCGCGGGCAGCAGATCGGCCGGCTCATCGGGCGCGTCAGTCCTCTCGTCGATCGCCTCGGCCCGCTCACCGAGGTGCGCGTCGGCCCGGCCGACATGGGCGCGCTCGTCGCCCTGGCCGGGGCGCTCCGCGCGCACGTCGGCGACGGCGGCAAGCTCAAGACCAACCCGGACGGCTCGCCCAAGACGGGGGCGTTCGCCCCGAAGGCCGTGAAGCAGGCCCACCCCCTGTTCCAGGCGGTGCGGGTCAACGGCGTCCCGCCCACCGGCGCCGACCAGCTCGACGCGTTCCTCATGTGGGCCGACGCCACCAGGACGCTGGACGCGCTGGACCGGGCGTGGCCCGACTCCGTGCACGTCCCGGCCGAGGACACGCTGAGCGAACGGCTCCAGTGGCACGTGACCGAGTTGGAGCAGCTGCGCCGCGTGCTGGCGTTGGGCGAGGCCCTCGAAGGGGAGGAGCGCGGCCTGGCGGGGCTCGGCCTCCCACGTCCGAACTGGACCGACCTCGACGCCGTCCAGACCTACGCCCGGCTCGTCGACGCCGCCGCCGCGTCCGACGCGCGCACCGCCGCGACCGTGCCGCTGCTGGAGGTCGTGGGGACCATCGCCGAGGTGGCGCGGTGGGCGGACGCCGCGCCGTGCGTGAAGCACCTGGCCCGGGCCGCCGAGGAGCGCGACCACGAGTCGTACGCGGTAGCCCACCACAGGTTGGTTCGCCTGACCGGGGTTGCCGCGCTGGCGCGTCGCCGGGACGAGATCGCGGCGACGCTGGTCCAAGCGCTGCCCGGCGTGCACGAGGCGGTGTCCGCGAACCCGCGCGACCCGGTCTGGGCGACCCGGCTGGCCGACTGGGACGCCGCGTGGGCGTGGGCCGTGGTGCGGGCGTGGGTGCTCGGGCGTGGTCACGAGGACGTCAACGCCCTCCAAGCCGAGGTGCTGCACGTCGAGGAGCAGGTGCGCGGCCGTGTCGAACGACTGGCCGCCGAACGCGCCTGGGGCCACGCCGTGTCGCCGGAGCGGCTGTCCGGCAAGGCCCGCGCCGACCTGCTCCAGTACGCCCAGCTGGTCAAGCTGCTCGGCAAGGGCACCGGCGTCTACGCGAACCAGCGCAGGGCCGACATCAAGGCGGCCATGGACCGTTGCCGCCCGGCGGTGCCGGTGTGGATCATGCCCGTCTACCGGATCGCCGAGCAGTTCCGCGTCCAGCCGGACATGTTCGACGTCGTGATCGTCGACGAGGCGTCCCAGGCGGGGCTGGAGGCGACGTTCCTCCAGTACCTCGCGCCCAAGATCGTGGTCATCGGCGACGACAAGCAGGTCTCGCCCACGGCTGTGGGTACCGACCAGCAGCAGTTGCGCGACCTCGCCGAGCAGTACCTGTGGGACGACCCGTACCGCGCGTCGTGGCAGGACCCCAAGCGCAGCCTGTTCGACGAGGCGAAGATGCGCTTCGAGGGCATGACCACGCTCGTCGAGCACCGGCGCTGCGTGCCCGAGATCATCGGCTTCTCGAACCGGATCGCCTACGAGCCCGACGGCATCCGGCTGGTGCCCGTGCGCCAGTACGGCGCGGACCGCTTGGAGCCCATCAAGCCGGTGTTCCTCGACAACGGCTACGAGCGCGGCGTGACCGACAAGGTCAACCCGGTCGAGGCGGACGCCGTCGTCGACCAGATCGAGAAGTGCATCGCCGATCCGCGGTACGACGGCCTGACGTTCGGCGTCGTGTCGCTGCTCGGGCGTGCCCAGGCGAAGAGGATCGAGAAGCGCCTGCTGGAGCGCATCCCGCCAGAGGAGTGGAAGGCGCGCGACCTGCGGTGCGGCGATTCGGCGGACTTCCAGGGCTCCGAGCGCGACGTGATGTTCCTGTCCATGGTCAAGGCCGCTGAACCCGGCAAGCGGATCGGTGCGCTGACCCAGGACCTGTACGTCCAGCGCTTCAACGTCGCCGCGTCCCGCGCCAAGGACCAGATGTGGGTGTTCCACTCCCTGCGCCTGTCCGACCTCGGCAACCCCGAGGACATGCGGTTCCAATTGCTCGACTACTGCTACGCGCTGTCCGGGCGCGTGGACGGCGTGGACGACGCCAGGCACACGGCCGTGCCCGAGGACCGTCGTGTCGAGCCCTTCGACTCGCTGTTCGAGCAGCGGGTGTTCAACCGCCTCGTCGACCGCGGCTACAGCGTCGTGCCGCAGTTCCCGGCCGAGGGCTACCGGATCGACCTGGTGGTCGTGGGCGCCAAGGCCAGGCTCGCGGTGGAGTGCGACGGTGACGCGTGGCACGGACCCGACGCGTACGAGCGCGACATGGCACGGCAGCGCGACCTGGAGCGGTGCGGCTGGAGGTTCTTCCGCATCCGCGAGTCGGAGTTCTACGCCGACCGGCCCGCAGTCATGGCTCGGTTGTGGGACGCGTTGCACGAACTGGAGGTTCACCCCTCCGGGTGGACGTCGGAGGTCGACGACCGGCCGACAGCAGCGGAGGGCCGGGTGGTGCCCGTCGTCGAGCCTGCGCCGGTGATCGTGGTGCCCGAACCGGTCGTGCCCGAACCGGTGACGCCCGAACCGGTCGTCACCGGGCCGGTCGTCCCGGAGCAGGTCGTGCACGCGCCGGTGGTCGCGGAGCACCTCGACGAGCCGTCTCCCGCGGTGGTCGTGGAGCAGGCGTCACCCGCCCCGGCCTCCGTGCTCGGTGCGTACGGCCAGTTCAACGGAACCGTGGTCCAGGTCTCCGAGGCGTCGCGGCGGGAGCTGCTCGACGGCCTGGTGCGCCTCGTCGAGGCCGAGGGACCTGTGCTGGGCGGCCGGCTGCACACCGCCTACGTCCGGACTTCGGGCTCCATCAGGGTCACCAAGTCGATCGCGGGCGAGTTGAACAAGGCGATCGCCCAAGCGGTGCGCGAAGGCCGGCTCGTCGAGGACAACCCGCTCGGCGAGAGCGGGGTCAAGCCGCGCACGTACCGTCTGCCCGACCAGGCGGAGGTGCGGATGCGCCAGTTGGGACCGCGATCTTTCGAAGAAGTGCCCCCGAGCGAGTTGGCCGCACTCCTCGACCACGTCGCGCGGCGGAACGGCAGCACCGGTGAGGAGGCGTTGCAGCGTGCCGTGCTGGAACTGCTCGGCCTGAAGCGGCTCACCGACAACGTCAAGAACCGCTTCGCCGCTGTCCAGGCACTTCGGTCCTGACACGTGGGTTGCCGCGCAGCGCGGTGGACGAGGGGTGAACGGTACGCACTACCGCTACGACGCGCTGCGGCTGTTCGCCTGCGCCGACGACCGGTGATCGGTGATCACCGGTCGGACGGCTGACCTCCACCCCGCTGCGGGGTACGGACACCATCCGCGTGGACATCGCCAACACCCCCGCGCCGCGGGCCGCGGGCCCTTAACGTCGGGCGCCGTGCGGACGACATCCGCACTGGGGGACTTCCGAGGGGGATGAGATGACCAGGGTGCTCAACGTCGTCGCGCACCACGACGACGACCTGCTGTTCCTGAGCCCGGACCTGCTGAGAGACCTGCGCGACCGGGCCGTCGTGCGCACGGTCTTCCTCGTCGCGTCGGACTACCACGGCTACCCGGACTACATGCTGGCCCGGGAGCTGGGCGTGCGCGAGGCGTACGCGCAGGCGGCGGGTCTGGCGGGCACGCCGTGGCGGTCGTGGGCGGTGTCGTTCGGCGGGGTCGCGTCGACGCTGTGGACGCTGGGCGACCGGGTGTCGATCCTGGAGAACCGGTTACCGGACAACGCGACCGCGCCCGCCAACCGCCTGTGGCGGCTCTACGCGCGCGACGCGGCCGTCACCGGCCGGCCGCTCGACCACGCGCCCGCGCAGACCGTCGACCGCGAACTGCTCGTCGACCACCTGCGCGCCGTGGTCGCGGACTTCGCGCCGGACGTCGTGCGCACCACCGACCCGACCGCCGACCTCCAGCGGCAGCACACCGCCGACCTGCCGCTGGAGGACTTCTACTTCCACCGCGACCACGTCGCCGCCGCGCGCCTGACCAGGGCCGCCCTGGTCGGGCACTCGCCCGCACCGGAGCTGGTGGCCTACCGCGACTACACGATCCGCGACGAGCCGCCGAACCTCGGGCCCCGCGACGCGGCCCTGAAGCGGCGCGCGTTCCGCGCCTACGCCGCGCACGACGTGGACATCTGCCCCGGCGGTGGCGTCGACTGCCCGCCGCCGGGCGGGTTCTACGACGAGCTGCTCAGCCGCCAGTACCGCGCGGACCGGCGGTGGCGCGGCGACCTGGCCGTGCCGCTGCCGGTGGCCGACGCGCCCGAGGCGTGGCCGGTGATGGGCAGCCACCACGCCGTCCGCAACCGGGCCACGGGCCTGGAGCTGGCCGTGCTGGACGCGTCGACCGCCGACGAGGCGCCGCTGGTCGGCCTGCCACCGGGCGGGACCGGGGACCACCTGTGGCGGTTCGAGGCCAACCCGCAGGGCTGGGAGCTGGTGTCGGAGCTGAGCGGGAAGGCGGTCGACCTGCCGTCCTCCAGCCTCGACCCGGACGTGCAGGCCATCCAGTTCCAGCGCACCGGCAACGTCAACCAGTCGCTCCGGCTGCGCGGCACGCCCGCCGCCGGCTACCGGCTCGTGTTCGCCCACTCGGGGCTCGCGCTGTCGGTGGACGGGGAGGCGGGCGCGCCCGTCGTGCAGCAGCCCGTCGGTTCCTCGGACCACCAGGTGTGGGACCTGCTCGGCTAGCGGCGCGCGTGCGCCGTCCGGCCGGTCAGGGGTGGTCGGCCTCCGCCAGCCACTCGATGAACCGGCCCTTGACGGTGCCGTAGCGCTGCGGGTCGCCACCGCTCAGCTCCAGGGCCAGGTGCTTGACCGCGGAGTAGGCGGTGGCGACGGCCGGGCGCTCGTGCAGCATCCGGTGGAAGGCGCGTTCCGGGCTGGACGACCACGCGTCCGGGGTGACCAGGTGGACGTGCAGGTCCGGTGCGGTCGTGCCGGGGCGGCAGCGGCGCAGCATGGTGCGCGACAGCTCGGCGATGGTGATGGCCTGGAAGCCCTCCGCGGCCATCAGGACGGCGGCGCGGAGGAGGTCGTGCTCCTCGACGCGGACCATCAGGTCCATGATCGGCTTCGACCAGATGCCGGGGACGAGCCGGCTGCCGATCGGCTCGACCTCGTGGTCCAGGCCACCGAGGGCCGCCCGGACGGTCGACCGGTCGCGGCGGTACTGCGCGACCGCCTCGGCGTCGTGGAACACCAACTCGACGGTGTAGTCGTAACGGCCGCGCACCGAGGTCACCACACCCATGTTAAGCAGATCGGCCGCTCGTCAACCGCACTCGTGCGGACAGCGGGCCGGGCGGGCGCCGCACCCCCGCGAGCCGAGCCGGGACGCGCGAACACGGGGACGCGCGCAGCGCCGAGTCCACCCACGGCTCGCTCCGCACGGTGGTCGGGCACCTCGCACGAGGGCTCGCGGCCCCAGCGCACCGCGTACGCCCTGACCGCCGCCGGCCGGACCGGACTGCCGGTCGCCGTCCGGGGTAGGGGCTCGGGGAAACGAACCTCAAGGTCACCGCGATGGCAGGGGCACAGCTCCTCCGTGAACGGAGACCTGAGAGAAGCGACCCATGTCCCGATTACAGCGGTCGGCCGGCGCACTGCTGCTGACCGCGGCCCTCTGCCTGGTGACGTCCACCGGCCCGGCCGCAGCGGACACCACCGAGTCCCCGCCCACCAGCACCGAGCCGACTTCGGTGACCTCAACCCCGGTGTCGCCCTCCTCCTCGGCCGCGGCCGAACCCGCCGAGGGCACGGTCGACCTGCGGGTCACCGTCGCCTTCGACAAGGCCGGTTACTTCGCCGACGAACAGGTCACCGGGTCCGTCACGCTGACCAACGCCGGGACCGCGACCGCGGACCACGCGTGGCTGGAGGTCCAGGGGTTCCCGGTCCACCTGCCGCGGGTGCCCGGACCGATCGATCCGGGGCAGACCCACGAGGGCACCTTCAACGACTACGTGACGACGACCGACGCCGTTCTCACCATCGTCGTCACGGCTCACGCGAACGTGGTCGACGCGAACCCGGCCGACAACTCCGCCACCGCCGCCGCCTCGATCACGGTCGTCCTCGGCACGTACGCGGGCACGGTGTACGGCGACGGGAACGGCAACGCGGTGATGGACCCCGGCGAGGCCCTCGCCGGGGTCCAGGTGTCCACAGGGGGTGGCCGGCCGCTCACCACGCATGCCGCCGTGACCGACGGCAGCGGTCGCTTCCGGTTCGACGACCTGCCCCGCGGCGACTACTGGACCCGGTCGGTGCTGGAACCCTGGGTCTTCCTCTCCGGGTACACCGCCGTCGACGGCGTGGACGACCCGGACGTCGTGGTGCGCGGAGCCCACCCGATCCGCGAAGAGCTGACGGCGTCGGCGGTGCTCGACCGGCAGACCTACCGCTTGGGCGACCTCGCGCACCTCACCCTGTCCCTGACCAACAGCGGCGCCGTGCAGATCACCGCCGTCACGTCGAACTGCGGGCACCTCGGCCCGACGGGGTCCGAACTCGGCGCTCTCGCGCTCGGTGGCCCCGGTGTGACCCTGCCGCCGGGGACGACGCGGATCTTCGAGGTGCCGTACGTGATCGGTTCCGCCACGTCCCACCGCGGCTACACGGAGGTGGCTTGCACGTTCGGGTCGCCGCCCCACCACAACGGGTCGGCGTTCGCGTCGGCCTTCGCACGCGTTCCCGGGATGAGGGTGGAGAAGGTCGACGGAATCGCCCTGCGGCACCTCTTCGTCTCACCACCGTGGCCGGTGTCCCCGCTGCCCCCGGTGCCAGGGGGCGAGGTGTACCTGCGGGACCGGACGACCGGTGCGGTCCTCGCGCGGGCCACGACCGCGGACACGGGCAGGTTCTCGTTCCACGACGTACCCGTCGGTCGGCACGACATCGGCGTCGTCGGACCGTGGAAGATCATGTTCTCGACCACCTTCGAGGTGAGCGCGAACGACGACCAACCGCCGCTGCGGATGGTGTTCGTCGAACCGGGCCCCTACCAACCCGACCCCCGAACCCCGCTGCCGCCACCGCCCGCGTCGGGGCCGGGCGGGGTGGACCCGCCGGCGGGGGCGGCCGGTGAACTGGCCGCCACCGGGGTCGACGTCACGTGGCTCGCGCTGGGTGGGTTGGCCGCGTTCGTGCTCGGCGCGGTCCTCGTGCTCGGAGTGCGGCGCGGGGTGGTCTGACCTGGAGCGGTGGTGTGCCGGGGTTGTCCCGGCATTCCACGATCGCAGTCCTGCCGTGAACGGAGACCGAGAGAAGCGATGTCATGTACCGATTACCGAGGTCCGCCGGTGCGTTGCTGCTGACCACCGTCCTGTGCTTGACGACGTCCACCGGCCCGGCCACCGCCGACGACACCGGACCCATCACGACCACCGAGCCCGCGATCACGAGCACCGAACCGACTCCTCCGAGTGCTGAGCCGGAAGTCGAGCCCACCGCCGAGCCCACCGAGCCGGTCCTCGTACCCACCGAGCCGGCCACATCCACCGAGCCGACGGCCACGACCACCGGGACCGCCGTTGCCGAACCGGTCGCTCCCGTGCCCGACCCGGTGCCCACCACGTCGACGGCGCCGGAACCCGGCCGACCGAGCGTGGACCTCCGGGTCGCCGTCGCGTTCGACAAGACCTCCTACACGCTCGACGAGACGATCACGGCATCCGTTTCGATCACCAACGCCGGCGCCACGACCGCGAGCCCCGCGCGGCTGGAGCTGTCCGGCAGCTTGTCGTGGAACGCGGGCACCTGGGACCCCGTCGGCGTACCGATCGGTCCGGGGGAGACCTCCGAGGGGCACCTCGTCGGCAGCCTGTCCGCCCCCGACGACGTGCAGACCATCGTCGTCACCGTGGGCACCGAGGTGGAGGACGCGAACCCGGCTGACAACACGGCCACCGCCTCCGTCCTGATGACGATCGTCCGCGGCACCTTGGCGGGCACCGTCTACGGGGACGCCGATGGGAACGGGGCGGTCGACGCCGGGGAAGGGCTCGTCGGGATCTACGTCTCGGTCACGTGGAGCAGGCGCGACCTGCCGTACATGAGGCTGGGCACCGTGACGGACGCGAACGGGCGATTCGTGTTCGAGAGGGCGCCGAGCGGGGATTACGCCCTCGACGTCCACTCCGAACAGTGGCACTTCCCCTCCGCGGTCCGGTGGTACTTCGCCGGCGTCGACGACCCCGACGTGCTCGTCCGCGGCATCGCTCCGTTCGGCCGTTCGGTCACCGCCGCGGTGGCCTTCGACCGCGCCACCTACGGGCAGGGGGACGTCGCGCGCCTGACGATCACCCTGACCAACGGTGGGGAGAGGCTGCTCTCCGACGTGAGGGCGTTCTGCGCCGGCCAGGTCCCGCTCGACCTGGGCGACCTGTCGCCCGAGGGGCGGGGGGCGATCCTGCCGCCGGGCTCCACGCGGGTCTTCCGGGTGCCGTTCCCGGTGGACGCCATGATCGCCCGACAGGGGTACATGCGGGTGAAATGCATCCTGGCCGTGAGCCCGGGGACCACCGGGCAAGCGTCGGGCGAGGCCATCGCACGCGTGCCCGGCCTCAGGGTGGCGAAAGCGGCCGGGACCCTGGTGAGCTACCTGGTGAGGCCGCACAAGGGCGGCGTCTTCCCGACGAGACCGATCCCGTGGGTGAAGGTGTACCTGCGGGATCAGGTGACCGGTGCGGTCATCGCACGGGCGACGACCGGTGCGTCGGGGTGGTTCGCGTTCTACGACGTGCCCGTCGGTCTGCACGACTTCGGTGTCGTCGGACCATGGGTGCCGGTGTTCGGCGGCGACGAGTTCACGGTCACCGCCGGTTGGCGGGAGGACTGGCCGCGAGACGTGCACGTCGAGGCCGGCGAGCACCAGCCCGACCCGGACCCACCGCTACCGCCCGCGGCGGGGCCGCCGAACCCGCCGGTGGGTCCGGCGGCCAGCGGGACGGCGGGTGGTTCGGCTGCCGGGCTGGCCGCCACCGGGGTCGACGTCACGTGGCTCGCGTTGGGTGGGTTGGTCGCGTTCGTGCTCGGCGCGCTCCTCGTGCTCGGGGTTCGGCGCGGGGTGCTCTGAGCGGGAGCAGTGGGGTGCCGGGGTTGTCCCGGCACCCCGCCGCCGTGACGATGGCCGCATGGGGACCCCGCGCCGAACGTCGCTCGTCGTGGCCGCGTTGTTGTTCTGCGGTCTGCTCACCGGCACCGGCACCGGCACCGGCACCGGCACCGGCACGGCCGCTGCCGCCACGCCGTTCGTCGTGGTGCAGATGAACCTGTGCAACAGCGGGGTCGCGGGGTGCTACCAGGGCGGTCGGGCGGTGGACGAGGCGGTGGTGGTGATCGGGCGGCGGGTGCCGGACGTGGTCTCCGTCAACGAGGTGTGCCTGTCCGACATGTCCCGCCTCACGGCCGCCGTCGGTGCGGCGGCGGGGTTCCGGTTCGCGCCCGCGCGCAACCGGTCCACCGGCTCGGACTACCAGTGCACGGCGGGGCGCGGGGCGTACGGGAGCGGGATCATCGTCGAGGAGGGCATCGCCGCCGGGGGCAACGGGGTCTACTCGGCGCAGGACGGCGGCACCGAGATGCGCGCGTGGGGGTGTGCGCTCAGCGCCGTGCGCGGCTTCACCGCGTGCACCACGCACCTGAGCACCTCGGCGACCACCGCGCTGGCGCAGTGCCGGGAACTGCTGCCGGCCATGCCGCTGTCGTTCGACCCGACCGGCTCGGCGACCACCCGGCACGTCGTCGCGGGCGACCTGAACCTGCGCTACAGCCCCGGTTCGTCCACCAGCGCACAGAACTGCGTGCCGTCCGGCTGGTTCCGCAAGGGGGACGGCGACGTGCAGCACGTCACCGCGCGCTCGCTGACCTTCGTCTCCACGGCGTCCCACGCCATGTACCGCACGGACCACCCGGCGTTCGTCGTCACCTACGCGTTCTGAGGCGTCAGGTCTTCCACTCGGCCGCGACCTGCGCCCACTCGCGCTCCCAGCGCCGGCGGCGCAGGGCGCGGTGCGCGCCGCGGACCAGCAGGTGCGGCAGGCCGGTGACCGCGACGACCGCCGTCCACACGCCCAGCGCGAGCGCCACCGCGTCGACCGCCGCGCCCTCGCGGGTCAGCGGGGTCCGCACGACGGAGCCGTCCGCGTCCACCCGGACCGGCACCGAGCCGCCCGCCCGCACCCCCGCCGACGCGGGCACCAGCCCCTCGCGCGCGCCGCCGCCGGGCGCGGACCACGTGGCGCGCACGGGTGCGCGCAGCTCCGCCGCCACGCCCCGGTCGCTCACCCGCGGCGCGGGCGCGTCCTCGACCAGGGTGGCGAGCACTGTCCGGTGCTCGTCGAGCTGCCGTTCGGCCTCCGCCCGCCCCGACGCCCACCGCTCGGACCCGATCGCCGCCGCGACCGGCACCGCCAGCACCGCGCAGAGCACCAGCAGGAGCAGCGTCAGCCCTTCGAGCCGGTCACCGCGCCCGGCCAGTTCGTTGCCGGGGTGGAACGCGCCCCGGACCAGCCTCGTGACCACCGCCCGCACGGCCCACCTCCGCGCACCAGGGTCCACCCGACCCGGTGCCCGTTCCAACACGGTCGACGCGCACCGGTCACCCCTTCGGGGGACGTGCCCGGGGCGACCGCGACATCGCCGCACGTGGACGCGGTGGCGGCGCTCGGGATGATCACCGGTCCGGGTGAGCGAACGGTGCCGACGGCGCGGGCGGGCGGTGCGGGCGGCCGATCGGCCCAGCGCGGGGAGCCGGTCGGGTGAAGGGGTCTGGTAACGGCGACTAGGGTTGAGGGCCTGTCCACAGACGAGGAACCACCCGGCATGACGCCCCCGCCCGCACCCGTCCGCGTGGTCCTCGTCGAGGACCACCGGCTGGTGGCCGAGGCGCTCGGCCTGGCCTGGTCGGGCGCCGAGGTCGTGGAGGTCGTCGCCACCGCCGGGTCGGTGGCCGACGCGGTGGCCGACGTGCGGCGGCTGCGGCCCGACGTGGTGCTGCTGGACCGGCACCTGCCCGACGGGGACGGGCTGGACGCCATCGGGGAGTTCGGCGAGTCGGGCGCGCGCGTGCTCGTGCTGACCGGCGAGGTCACCGTGTCCGTGGCGGTGCGGGCGGCGGAGTGCGGCGCGGCCGGCCTGGTGTCGAAGTCCGCGCGGCTGGACGAGCTGACCGACGCCGTGCTGCGGGTGGCCGCGGGGGAGGTCGTGTACGACGGCGGGGTGCTGGCGGGCGTGCTGGGCAAGCTGACCGGGCGCGTGCCGGGCGGCCGGGGCGCGCTCACCGCGCGCGAGCGCGAGGCGTTGGGGCTGCTCGCGGAGGGCGCCGGCACCGACGAGATCGGCGAGCGGATGGGTGTCGCCCGCAACACCGTGCGCAACCACGTGCAGCGGGTGCTGGAGAAGCTGGGCGCGCGGTCCAAGCTGGAGGCCGTGGCCATCGCCCGGCGCGACGGGCTGCTCGACTGATGCACCTGCACCAGCCCGACCGGTGTGGGTGCGTCTGGGCAGACGACGCCGCTTCCGCCACGGTGTGACCGTGGACCTCTCCTTGTCTTCGCGGGTGGCCGGCTTCGGCGTGCCCCGCGGGGGCGGGGCCGCGGCCAGGGCGCGCGAGTTCGTCCGCACGACCCTCGTCGAGTGGCTCTTCCGCGGTGACCACGAGGCCGTCGTGCTCCTCGCCTCCGAACTGGTCGCCAACGTCCTGCGGCACACCGCCTCCGACCCGGTCCTCCGGCTGGTCTGCGACGCGCGCGGGGTGCGCGTCGAGGCCCCCGACGCCAGCCCGCTGCTGCCGCGCGCCCGCGAGTCGGGGCCGGCCGGCGGCTGGGGCCTGGTCGTCGTGGACCGGCTCGCCGCGCGCTGGGGCGTCGACGCGCTGCCGGGCGGCAAGGTCGTGTGGTGCGAGGTGGACGCCGAGGTGGGCGCGGAGGATGACCCGGCGGCCTGACCGACCGCCCACGGCCCGGTCCGGGCTCGTGGTGCACAGTGGCGCCATGCCCGTCGACCCCGCCAGCGGCGTCGCGCCTCCCCCCGAGGACGCCTACCGCCTGCTCGTCCAGAGCGTCGTGGACTACGCGATCTTCATGCTGGACCCGGGTGGTCGCGTGATCAGCTGGAACGCGGGTGCGGAGCGGATCAAGGGCTATTCGGCGGACGAGGTGGTGGGGCGGCACTTCTCGGTGTTCTACCCGCCGGAGGACCTGGCGGCGCGGAAGCCGTGGCGTGAGCTGGAGGTGGCGGCGGAGGTCGGCCGGTTCGAGGACGAGGGGTGGCGCCTGCGGGCCGACGGGTCGCGGTTCTGGGCGAACGTGGTGATCACGGCGCTGTTCGGCGAGTCGGGTGAGCTGCGGGGCTTCGCGAAGGTGACCCGGGACATGACCGAGCACCGGCGCGTCGAGCGGACCCTGGTCGAGCAGCGCAGGCTCGTCGGCCACCTCGTCGAGGCGCAGGAGCTGGAACGGCGCCGCATCGCCTGGGACGTGCACGACGACTCCATCCAGGCCATGGTCGCGGTCGGCATGAGGTTGCAGCTGCTCGCGAGCCGCGTGCCCGACGAGCACGTGGGCACCGTGCGCATGCTGGACGACGCGGTGCGCACGTCCATCGGCCGGCTGCGCGACCTGGTGTTCCGGCTGCGCCCGCCCGAACTGGACCGGCACGGCCTGGGCGAGGCCCTGGAGCACTACCTCACCGACGTCACCGCGCAGTGGGGCATGACCTACCGGCTGCGGCACGACCTGGCGCACGAGCTGCCCGCCGACGTGGCCATCACGATCTTCCGCATCTGCCAGGAGGCGCTGACCAACGTCCGCAAGCACGCCCGCGCCACCGCCGTCGAGGTCTCGCTGACCACCGCGGACCGGGGCACCCTGGTCGAGGTCGCGGACGACGGCGTGGGCCTCGGCGGCGTGGCGCCCGACGACATCGGCGGCGTCGCGCCCGCCGGGCGGCGCGCGTCCGAGCACTTCGGCACCATCGAGATGCGCGAGCGCGCGGAGACCTCCGGCGGCTGGTGGACCCTGGGCGAGCGCCCCGGCGGCGGCGCGGTCGTGCGGTTCTGGGTGCCCACGCCCGACGTCCGGGTGGAACCGTGACCGGGGCACCGAGGATCGCCGTGGTGATCTCGGACGACGACCCGATGATCCGCGACGCGCTGCGCGAGGTGCTCGACGCCGAACCCGACCTGGAGGTCGTCGCCGTCGCCCGGGACGCGGACGAGGCCATCGAGCTGACCGCGCGGCACGAGCCGGCCGTCGTGGTGCTCGACGTGCGGATGCCCGGCGGCGGCGGTGGCCGCGCCGCCCGGGAGATCGGGCTCCGCTCGCCGCGCACCGGCATCCTCGCGCTGTCGGCGCACGCCGACTCGGCGGCCGTCGGCGAGGTCCGGCGCGCGGGCGTGGTGGAGTACCTCCTCAAGGGGGTGCCCAACAGCGACATCGTGGCCGCCGTCCGCCGACTGGGTCGACCGACGGGGTGACCGGGCTTGAGCGGCGGTCGTGGCCTGCCGATGTTGGTATAAATGCCTTGTACGACCGCACGCACCTCGAGGAGCCGCCGTGGCCGAGCCGATCGAGCACCCGTCACCCGTCCTGGACGTCGACGTGGTTCACGCCGACGGGGTTGTCGTTGTCACCGTTTCGGGTGAACTGGACCTGGATACCGCCCCGCGCGTGCGGGAGGCGCTGCTCGCGCCGCCCCCGCCCGTGGTCGTCCTGGACCTGACCGCGGTGCGGTTCTTCGGCTCGTCCGGCCTGGCGCTGCTGCTGGAGGCCGACCGGCACGTCCGGCGCTCGGGCGGCGAGCTGGTGCTCGTGGCCACCGGCCGCGCCGTGCTCAGGCCGCTGGAGATCACCGGCGTGTCCCAGGTGCTGCGGGTGTTCCCGACCCTCACCGAGGCCCTGACCTGGACCTCCGCCGACCGGGTCGGCCAACCCGCCTGATCGCGCTTCGCCGCCGTCCCCGGTGGGTACAGGGGCGGGCATGGCGACCTCGTTGCGGCGGGCGGTGGGCACGCCCCTGCTCTACCTCTTCATCCTGGGCGACATCCTCGGCGCGGGCGTCTACGTGCTGGTGGGGGAGGTCGCCTCGCAGTCCGGCGGCGCGGTGTGGCTGCCGCTGCTGACCGCGCTCGTGCTGGCCGCGCTCACCGCCGGGGCGTACGCCGAGCTGGCCACCCGCTACCCGCGCGCGGGCGGTTCGGCGCACTACGCGACCACGGCGTTCGGCCCGGCGGCGGGCTCGCTGGTCGGGTTCTGCATGCTCGCGGCGGGCGTGGTGTCGGTGGGCGCGCTGGCGCTCGCGTTCGCGGGCGACTACCTGCGCGCGCTGGTGTCCCTGCCGACGCTGCTGGTGGTGGTCGTGTTCCTGGCCGTCCTCGCGCTGCTCAACGCGCGCGGCGTGAAGGAGTCGTTGGGCGCGAACGCGGTGGCCACGGCGATCGAGGTCGGCGGGCTGCTGCTGGTCATCGGCCTGGGCGCCTGGGTGGTGCTGCGCGGCGACGCCGACCTGGGCAGGCTCGGCCAGGTGGGCACGGCCGAGCACGGCCTGGTCGGGGCGACGCTCGCGGGCACGGTGCTGGCCTACTACTCGTTCGTCGGGTTCGAGACGTCGGTGAACCTGGCCGAGGAGGTCGAGGACCCGCGCCGCTCCTACCCGAGGGCGCTGTTCGGCGCGCTGCTCACGGCGGGCGCGGTCTACCTGCTGATCGGGCTGGTGACCAGCGCGTCCGTGCCGACGGAGGAGCTGGCCGGGTCCAGCGGGCCGCTGCTGGAGGTGGTGCGGCTGGCCGGCGGCGTGCCGGACTGGCTGTTCGGCGTGGTCGCGCTGGTGGCGGTGGCGAACGGCGCGCTGCTCACCGGCATCATGTCCTCGCGGCTGGCCTACGGCATGGCCCGCGACGGCCTGCTGCCCGCGCCGCTGGCGCGCGTCCTGCCCCGCCGGCGCACGCCGTGGGTGGCGATCGCGACGACCTCGGCGCTGTCCCTGGTGCTGGCGCTGACCGGCGAGGTCGCCGCGCTGGCCGAGACGCTGGTGCTCCTGCTGCTGATCGTGTTCACCGCCGTCAACGCCGCCGTGCTGGTGCTGCGCCGCCGGGAGGGCGGCGAGGCCGACCACTTCCGGGTGCCGGTCGTCGTCCCGTGGCTGGCGCTGGCCTCGTGCCTGCTGCTGTTCACGCAGATCGACGGCGCGGTGTGGGTGCGCGGCCTGGTCCTGCTCGGCCTGGGCGCGCTGCTCGCGGCGGCCAACGCGGTCCGCGCCCGGCGCGGCGGCCGGTCGGCCGGGAAACCAGGAGCGGCCGGGGAACCGGGAGCGGCCGGCGAACCCGAGGCGGCCGGGGCACCGGGAGCTGCCGGGGCGCCCGAAGCGCCCGAGCCTTCGGGTCGGAGCTGATCCGCGGATACCGCCGGGCCGGGCGCTCTGGTGGAATCGGACGCGGCGCAGGACCCGAGGCAGCAGGACCCGAGGCAGCAGGGGGAACCCATGACCGCGTTCGCCAACTTCGTGGACGGCAAGCAGCGCCCGGCGGCCGACGGGCGGGAGCTGGACGTCGTCGACCCCACCACGGGCGAGGTCTACGCGACGTCGCCGCTGTCCGGGCAGGTCGACGTGGACGCCGCCGTGGACGCCGCGGCGCGGGCCTTCGAGACCTGGCGCTGGACCACGCCCGCCGAGCGGCAGCGCGCCCTGCTGCGGATCGCCGACGCGATGGACGCGCGGGCCGGCGACCTGGTCGACGCCGAGTGCCTCGACACCGGCAAGCCGCGCGCGCTGACCGCCGCCGAGGAGGTCCCGCCGTGCACCGACCACATCCGGTTCTTCGCCGGTGCGGCGCGCGTCCTCGAAGGGCGTTCGGCGGGGGAGTACCTGCCCGGCCTCACCTCGTACGTGCGGCGCGAGCCGGTCGGCGTGTGCGGGCAGGTCACGCCCTGGAACTACCCGCTGATGATGGCCGTGTGGAAGATCGCGCCGGCGCTGGCGGCGGGCAACACCGTCGTGCTCAAGCCGTCCGACACCACGCCCGCCTCGACCGCCCTGCTGGCCGAGCTGTGCGCCGAGTTCCTCCCGCCCGGCGTGTTCAACGTGGTCTGCGGCGACCGCGGCACCGGCCGCGCGCTGGTCGCGCACCCCCGGCCCGACATGGTGTCCATCACCGGCTCGGTCCGCGCCGGCATGGAGGTCGCCGGCGCCGCCGCGGCCGACCTCAAGCGCACCCACCTCGAACTGGGCGGCAAGGCGCCCGTCCTCGTCTTCGCCGACGCCGACCTCGCCGCCGCGGCCCGGGGCATCGCCGCCGCGGGCTACTTCAACGCGGGCCAGGACTGCACGGCCGCGAGCCGCGTCCTGGTCGCCGCCGAGGTGCACGACGAGTTCGTCGCCGCGCTCACCGAGGAGGCGCGGGCCACCCGCACCGGCGGCCCGGACGACCCCGACGTCGCCTACGGCCCGCTCAACAACGCCGAGCAGCTCGCCCGGGTGGCGGGCTTCGTCGACCGGCTGCCCGAGCACGCCACCGTGCACCACGGCGGCACCCGCGTCGGCGACCGCGGGTACTTCTACGCGCCCACCGTCGTCTCCGGCCTGCGCCAGCGCGACGAGGCCAGCCAGACCGAGATCTTCGGGCCGGTGATCACCGTGCAGACCTTCACCGACGAGGCCGACGCGCTGACCTGCGCCAACGACGTGCGCTACGGGCTGGCCTCCTCGGTGTGGACCCGCGACCACGGCCGGGCGGTGCGGCTGTCCGCCCGGCTCGACTTCGGGGCCGTCTGGATCAACACGCACATCCCGTTCGCCGCCGAGATGCCGCACGGGGGCTTCAAGCACTCCGGGTACGGCAAGGACCTGTCGGTGTACGGCTTCGAGGACTACACCCGCATCAAGCACGTGATGAGCGCGTACGACGCCTGATCGGTCACCGGTGGTTGTGATCCCGACCGCCGACCAGAAGTATCTTCCACGTGGACGTGATCGACCGGAAAATCATTGCCGAGCTCCAGGCCGACGGGCGGCTGACCGTCACCGACCTCGCGTCGCGGGTCGGGCTCAGCGTGTCGCCCTGCCACCGCCGGCTGCGCGAGCTGGAGCGCAGCGGCACGATCCGCGGCTACCGGGCGATCGTGGCCCCGGAGGCGGTCGGCCTGACCTTCGAGGCGCTGGTGTTCGTCACCATGCGCCAAGAGGACCGCGACACGCTGCTGCGCTTCGAGGAGGCCGTCGCGGGCATACCGCAGGTGGTCCAGGCGCAGCGCCTGTTCGGCGACCCGGACTACCTGCTGCGCGTGCTCACCGCGGACCTCGCCGCCTACCAGCGCCTGGAGGACGACCACCTGGCCGCGCTGCCCGGCATCCAGCGCCTGACGTCCACCCTGGTCATGAAGCAGGTCGTGGAGAGCCGCCCGGTGCCGGGCGGCCCCCAGCGGTGACGGCTCAGGCCAGCAGCGCCAGCGCCAGCGCGTGCAGCCCGGGGTCGCCCGCCGCGACGACCCGGGTCCCCGAGGTCAGGGTCAGCTCGGCGCCCGACCACTCGGTCACGACACCGCCCGCCCCGCTGATCACGGCCGCCGGCGCGAACACGTCGTAGACCTTGAGCCCGCTGTCGACGGCGAGGTCCGTCCGGCCGCTCGCCAGCGCCCCGAAGGCGAACGAGCTGCCCCCGTAGAGGGTGTACCGGGCGCGGTCGCGGACGCGGGTCAGCGCCGCGTGGTCCTCCGGGCCGAAGAAGTCCGGGTTCGAGCAGGTCAGCAGCGCGGAGGCGAGGTCGGCGCAGCGCCGCGCACCCACCTTCACCCCGTTCCGCTCGGCGAACGCCCCGCTCACGCCCACCCACCGGTCGTCGGTCGCCGGGTAGTCCATCACCCCGATCCACGGCCTGCCGCGCCTGCTCACGCCGATCAGCGTGCCGTAGACCGGGATGCCCGCGATGAACGGCGCGGTGCCGTCCAGCGGGTCCAGCACCCAGACCACCTCCGCGTCCGCGTTCGACGAGCCGTACTCCTCGCCCACGATCCCGTGGTCGGGGTAGGCGGCGCCGATCAGGTCGCGCAACCGCGCCTCGACGGCCCGGTCGGTGGCGGTGACGAAGCTGTTGTCGGCCTTGACGTCCACCGAGGTGGGCTCCGCAGCCGCGCGGGAGAGCAGCAGGCGCGCCTCGTCGGCGAGGTGCTCGGCGAAGCGGGTCAGCTCGGAGGTGAGCGCGTCGGTCATCCGGTCCTCGTGCTCGTGGTGGTGGTGAACTCGTGCAGGGTCTCCGCGAACGCCCAGTCGACCCAGGGCAGCAGCGCCGCCACGTCCTCGGTGTCGACCGTGGGCCCGCCCCAGATCCGGATGCCGGGCGGCGCCTCCCGGTGCGCGGCCAGGTCGTGACCGGCGCCGTTCTCCTCGATCCTGGCCAGCAGGCGCGCCACGAACGCCGCCGTGCGCGCCGGGGGCAGCCCGTCCAGGAACGGGTCGGTGAACCGCAGGCAGATGCTCGTCGACGAGGTCGAGCGGCGGTCCTCGGCGAGGAACTCCACGTGCGGGCTCGCCCCGACCCACCGCGCGACGACGTCGAGCGTGCGGCGCGAACGGGCGACCAGCTCGGGCAGCCCGCCCACCCCGGCGCACCAGTCCAGCGCGTCGAGCGCGTCCTCCACGGCCAGCATGGACGGGGTGTTGATGGTGAAGCCGCCGAACAGCCCGTCGAGCGGCCGGCCGTCCCTGGCCAGCCGGAACACCTTGGGCAGCGGCCGGTCGGGCCGGAACACCGCCAGGCGCTCGACGGCGGCGGGCGACAGGGCGATCATGCCGTGCGCGCCCTCACCGCCCAGCGCCTTCTGCCAGGACCAGGTGATCACGTCCAGCTTGGCCACGTCGACGTCCATGCCGAACACCGCGGACGTGGCGTCGCAGATCGTCAGTCCCCGGCGGTCGGCGGGTATCCAGTCGCCGTCGGGCACGCACACGCCGGACGTGGTGCCGTTCCAGGTGAAGACGACGTCGTGGTCGAAGTCCACCCGGGACAGGTCGGGCAGCGCGCCGTACCGGTCCGCGCGGTGCACGGTCACGTCGGGCAGCCGCAGCTGGTCCACGACGTCCGCGAGCCAGGTGAAGCCGAAGTTCTCCCAGCAGCACACCTCGACCCCGGTGTGCCCCAGCAGGTTCCACATCGCCATCTCGACCGCGCCGGTGTCCGAGCCGGGCACGATCGCGACCTCGTAGTCCGCCGGGAGGCGCAGCACCTCCTTGGACTTCCCGATCACCTCGGCGAGCCTGGCCCGACCCTCCGGGCCGCGGAACGAACGGCCGACGAACGCCCCCTTCAGGGCGTCGAGGTCCCAGCCGGGTCGCTTCGCGCAGGGCCCGGCCGAGAACCACGGCCGGGCGGGCTTGAGCGCCGGTTTCGCCAACTGCAAGGTCTTCCCCAGGGTGTCGTGTGCGCGGTCGGGAGGGGGTGCGCCGCCGGACGACCGCCGGTGGCGCACCCCGTGACGGCTACCGCGCGAGGCTGACGAAGTGCCGCCGCGGGCCCTCGAACGCGAAGCGGCCGTGCTGGTAGACCTGGTTGTCCAGCACCAGCACGTCGCCCCGCCGCATCCGCACCGCCCGCGCCGTGCGCCACAGCGCGCCGCGCAGGTACGAGATCAGGTCCTCGTCGATCGGGGACCCGTCGCCGTAGGTGGTCGTCGCCGGGTACGCGTCGTCGGGCAGGTCGGGTGGGAAACCGGGGTGGGAGCGCCAGTACGAGCAGTGCAGCTCGGTGACCTGGTTGAACCACAGCTCCTCGCCGGTGTCGGGGTGGGCGGTGAACGCGTCGCGCGCGTAGTGGTACCGCAGCCCCTCGTCGGCGTCCCAGGCGAACTCGTACCCCGAGGCGACCAGGTGCTCCTCGACGGCCGCCCGGTCCTCGGTGCGGAACGTGTCGACCCAGCCCATCTCGCCGTTGCCGGACTCCTTCGCGAGGTTGCGGTGGTACCGCACGCCCTTCTCCCGGAACGCGTCCTTCACGTCGTCCGGGATGATCGCGGCCGTCTCCCGGACGTCGTTGACCGGCACCTCGCCGCCCGACGTGGCCTCGCTCTCGCAGAAGAAGAAGATCTTCCGCGGGTACGTGGGCAGGTAGGCCATCTCGTTGTGCGGGGACAGCGTGATCCGGCGGTCCTCCTGGCTGGCGTTGAGCGCCGCGCCCGAGTCCTGCTTGCGCACGGCGATGCCGCCCTCGTACCCGGCGCGGTCGTAGCCCAGGCCGCCGATGAGCCCCTCGAAACCGGCCTTGTCGGTCAGCGGCAGGCCGCGCAGCAGCACCCCGCCGGACTTCGGCAGCGCCTCGTCCACCACGTCCCGCACCGCCGCGGCGAGCGCGTCGGGCGGGTGGCCGGCGCCGTCGGCGGCGAGCGTCGGCAGCACCGGGCCCACGTCGGGCACGGTCTCCGGGAAGTTCCGGTGCGCCGAGCCGGCCAGGAACGCGCGCCCGCGCACCGGGACGGTGAAGGCCGGGCCGGGCTCGACGAGGCGGAAGGCCGGCGCGCCGCTACCTGATCTGGTGTCCACAGCTATACCTCCAACTGGTCAGTCCGCGGCGAGCCCCGGGTGGCCCCGCAGGACGCAGATCTCGTGGAACACCGGCAGCGCGGGGTCGGTGTCCAGCCGCTCCTTGGCCTCGCGGGCCGACAGGGGCACCCGGCCGTCGGGGTCGGCGTAGAACTCGCAGGTGAAGTCGCCCTCGTAGGCGGTGCCCCGCAGGGCGGCCTCCAGGGCGACGAAGAACGAGATGTCGGTGCGCTCGTTCTGCCGCACCACGCGCGAGACCAGCTCCTCGGGCCGGTACCCGTTGGCCCGGAACAGCTGGAGGATGGGCGCCCGGCCGATCCGGCACCCGAAGGTCAGCACGACCTGGGCGGTCGGCGAGGCCGCCCTGACCCGCCGCAGCAGCGCCTCGATCAGCCCGAGGCCCACCGCGTTGAACGGGTAGTCGTTGAACGCCGACCACGGGTAGTAGTGCGCGATGTGGTCGTCCGTGCGCCCGCCCACCAGCGCCGCCCTCTTCAGCTGGGCGTCGTGGAAGTCCAGGTACATCGCGTCGTCCGGGTCGGGCACCTGGGGGAGGCAGCCCACGACGACGTCGGCGAGGGCCACCTCCGCCCGCGCGTCGGGCGTGTCGATGAGGTTGACCGAGCCCTCGATCGGGCGGAACCGCTCCAGCAGGTCGGGGGCGATCTCCCCGATGAGGCGCTGGGCGAGCAGCGGTAACCGCGGGTCCAGGTCGCTGCCCAGCACCATGGACGCGCCGCACTTCTGAAGCATGAACGCGATGTTCGTGCCGGTGCCCACCCCGACCTCGTAGACGCGGCGGCCGGCGAGGTCGGCGCGTTCGAGGGCCGCCTGGAACGTCGTCGTCCACGGGTCGGTCGGGTTGAAGGCGAAACTGGGCACGACGTCACCGGCGGCGTCGGGAGTGTGCGCCCGCGCCGACAGCATGCTCTCTGATCGCATTGGTAGACCCCCAAGTGAGCCGGACGGCCGGCGGGACCGTCGTGGATTCAGTCGATCAGCAGCACTTCGCGGGCCTGTCCGCGGAGGCAGTGGTCCGAGCGCATCGACGCCGCGTAGCCGCCGGAGTTGATGAGCGCCACGTGGTCGCCCTCCCGCAGCCGCGTCATCCGGTGGTCGGACGCCCACTTGTCGAGGGCCTCGTTCACGTTGCCCACGACGGTGTAGGTCTCGGTGCCCTCGTCCCGGCGCGGCACGACCGCGACCGGTTCGCAGGGCAACCCGTAGAAAGCCGGTTCCACGGCGAGGTTGAAGCCCGCGTCGAGGCCGGCGAACAGCACGTCGCGGCGCTGCTCCACGTAGGTGACGGTGGTGAGCAGCAGCCCCGCGTCCTTCACGAGGTGGTCGCCGGGTTCGACCGCGACCCGCAGGCCGCGCCCGGCGAACCTGCGGGCCACCGCGCCCGCCCACCGGTCGAGGTCGAGCGCGCGGTCGGTCGCGGTGTGCGGCACGCCGAGCCCGCCGCCCAGGTTGATCTCGCGCAGGCCGGGGAAGTGCGCGGTGAACGCGTCGGCGGCGTCGAGCGCCTCCTCCAACTGGGACAGCTCCGCGTCCAGGAAACCGCACCCGACGTGGAAGTGCAGCCGGACGACGTCCAGGCCCCACCGCTGGGCGACGGCCTTCGCCTCGTCCACGTGCTCGCGGTAGATCCCGAACTTGGTGGTCGGGGCGCCGCTGTAGTTCAGCCGCTCGTTGCCCTGGTAGCCGACGCCGATGCCGGGGTTGATCCGCAGCCCGACCGCGGACCCGGGCCGCAGCCGGCCGTAGGCGTCCAAGGAGGACACGGAGTCGAAGTTGACGCGCAGGCCGCGGAAGCGGGCCAGCGCCTCGACCTCCTGGCGGGACAGGGACGTGCCGGTGAACGAGACCGCGTCGGGCGGGAACCCGGCGCCGAGCACGTGCAGCAGCTCGCCGGTGGAGCAGACGTCGACGCCCACCAGCCCCGTGGTGCGCAGGTAGGACAGCAGGCCGGGCGACCGGTTGGCCTTGATCGCGTAGTAGACGCGGTGGTCCAGGCCGGCGGCGGCCATCGCGCCGGACAGGCGCTCGACGTTCTCCCGCACGCGGTCGGCCCGCAGCACGTAGGCGGGCGTGCCCACCTGCTCGGCCAGCTCCTCCACGTCGGTGCCGCCCAGGTGCAGGCGGCCGTCCCGGTAGCGCAGGTCGGGCCGCTGCCACCACGGCCGCGCCGGGTCGGCGACCGGGTCGTCGTCGGCGTACCGGAGGCGCCCGGCGGCTTCGCCGAGGGCCCCGGACACGTGGTCGCGCCCGCACCCCGAGTCGAGCACGACCCGCACGGGCGCGTGCGCGTCGCGGCCCGAGGAGATGGCCTGCTTGATCCGCAGCACCGTCAGCGCCGGGGTCAGGCCGCGGCAGTCGAGGGTCGGTGAGGATGCTTCCATGGCACCACTTCCAGGTCTTCCGGTGTCTCGTCGGGGGAGTTCCGGTGCTACTCGACCGCGCCGGTCCGCAGGTCGTGCTCGGCGCGGGCCAGCGAGTCGGCCATGATGTCCACGATCCGGTCGACCTCGCCGCGGGTGATGACCAGCGGCGGCGACATGATGCAGAGGTTCTCGTAGGGCCGCACGAGCAGGCCCGCCTCCTCGCAGTGCGCGTCGACGCGGCGCGCCAGCGCCTGGTTGCGGGCGGTGGGGCCGACCTCGCCCGGCACGTGGCACTCGACGCACGCCATCAGGTGGTCGCCCCGCACGGCGGCGACGATCGGGGAGGAGCGCAGCTCGCGCAGCCGCTGGATGAAGTACGGGCCCACCTCGCGCACGTGGCCGCACACGTCGTCGCGCCGCATCACCTCGATGTTCGCGACGGCCGTGGCGCAGGCGACCGGGTGCCCGGAGTAGGTGAACCCGTTGGAGAACACGGGCTTGTCCCGGTCGGCGTGCGCGGCCAGGGACTCGGCGACGCGGTCGGACACGAGCACCGCGCCCAGCGGCTGGTAGCCGGAGGTCAGGCCCTTCGCCGTGACGATCATGTCCGGCACGACGCCGAACCGCGCCTCGGACGAGAAGAAGTGCCCCAGCCGGCCGAAGCCGGTGACCACCTCGTCGGAGACGTAGAGGATGTCGTTGCGGCGGCACAGCTCCAGCGTCGCCTCGTGATAGCCGGGCGGGGGCACGAGCACGCCGCCGGAGGCGAGGACCGGCTCGGCGACGAAGCACGCGATGTTCTCCGCGCCGATCTCGGCGATGGCCCGCTCCATGCCGGAGACGAGGCCGTCGAGCCGCTCCGCCGCGGACACCGGCGAGGTGTCCGGGTCGTAGCCGGGGCTCTCCAGGTGGTGCACCCAGTCGCTCTCGTAGTGGAACAGCGTGCGGTCCGCGGACTTCCCGGACAGCGACGCCGTCAGGTACGTGCCGCCGTGGTAGGCGTTCACCCGGGACAGCACGTGCCGCTTGGACGCCTGCCCGCGCGAGGCGAAGTAGTAGTGCGCGATCCGGACCGCGGACTCCACCGCGGTCGAGCCGCCGGTGGTGAACTGCACCCGGTTGAGGTCGCCGGGGGAGAGGTCCGCGAGCATCGCGGCCAGCCGCGCGGCGGGTTCGCTGGAGACGTCCCCGAACGGCGTGAAGTACGCCATCTTCCGCGCCTGGGCGGCCATCGCCCCGACCAGCTCCGGGTGGCCGTAGCCCACCGTGACGCACCACATGCCGCCGATGGCGTCGAGGTACGTCTTCCCCTTGCTGTCGGACACCTCGATGCCGTGCGCCTCGGTGATGATCAGCGACTCCTGCGTGCCCAGGGTCGACAGGTCGGCCCACGGGTGCAGCACGTGGCGGGTGTCCCGCGCCACCAGTGATTCGTGGTCGGGCAGGGCGTGCCCGATGTGCTGGACGTCTGGTAACAAGTCCCTGGCCTTCCCTCAGGAGGAGCGGAGCATCGCCCGCAGCTCGTCGTGCGCCTTGGTCACGTCACTCGCCAGGTAGGCCGCCCGGTAGTCGTCGAGGCTCGGGTAGCCGGCCCCGGCCTCCTCGTCCAGCGCCGCGACGAAACCGCCGTCCCTGATGTCGGCGAGGATCTCCCGGCCCTTGGCCTTGAGGTCGTCGCCGACCAGCTTGCCCAGGTACCGCTGCACGCCGAACCGGCACGTCGGCGACCCCTGCTGCTCGATCACCTCGTACAGGCCCGCCGACATCGCCTCCACGAGCATCTCGGCCATCTCGCCCGAGGCGTGCATGTCCAGCAGCGACGGCACGCGCTCGCACCCGGACTCGACCAGCACCTCGTAGGCGATCCGGACCGCGTCGATCAGCAGCGGCGTGAGGAACTGCTCCTGGAACAGGTCCAGCTCGGTCTCGGTGGCCAGCGACACCGGCATCACGCCGTAGCGGGTGAAGCCGACGGCCTTGGCCACGGACAGGGTCCGCGCCAGCGCCGACCCCGTCACGTCCCGCACGACGTCGAGGAACGCCAGCACGCCGGAGCCGTCGAGGTAGTGCTGCCGGATGGGCTTGCCGAACATCTTCGGCGCCAGCAGCGCCACGTCCACGCCCGCCGGCGGCGTGATCCGGCCGAACCGGATGGAGAAGCCGTGCGCGAGGACGAACAGGTCGCCGTCGCGCAGGTTCGGCGCGACGTCCTCGGCGAACACCGCCGGGTGCGCGTCGTCCGGGATCAGCAGCAGCACGATCGACGCGGCGGCGGCGGCCTCGGCGATCGACCGCGTGTCGAAGCCGTCCGCGACCGCGGCCTCCCGGTACTCGTCCTCCCGGTTGCCGACGACGACCCGCACCCCGCTGTCGCGGAGGTTCGCGGCGAACGCCTTGCCCTGGATGCCGTAGCCGACGACGGCCACGACCTCCTCCTCGACGTGGTGCAGACTCGCGTCCTTCTCGAAGTACATGCCCGCTCCTCAGTCGACCGCGCCGGCGTTGGCGTCCTGCATCTCGGCGACGTCCCGGGGACGCCGGTGGTCGCGCACGCGGACCCGCAGGTCGCAGTGCGCCATGTTGCGGGTGTAGACCTCGGCGAACCGGTCCCACTCGCGGTCGCGCCGCGCGGCGCCCCAGCCGAGCCGGTCCGCCATCTCCGCCAGCACGAGGTCGAGCACGCCGAGGTCCAGGTCGCAGCGACCGTCCTCGTCGAACACCACCGCGTCCCGGATGCCGCCGGAGTTCATCAGGTAGTCCTCGTAGCTGTTGACCATCTGGTGGTCCACGTGGTGCGCGACCTTCTCCCGCAGGAACTCCCGGTCGCCGCGCGGGTGGTCGGCGCGGTGGATCGCGAACCTGCCCTCGCCCTCCAGGGTGAGGAACGGCAGCCGGTGCGTGGTGGACGCGCCGAGCGCCTTGACGCCCTTGCGGCGCAGCTCCTTCGCGATCAGCCCGACCACCTCGCGGCCGGCCCAGCGGAACTCGGTCAGCTTGATGTTGACCATGTCGAACACCGGGCCGCCCCGGTCGTGCCGGGTGATGCGGAACATGCGCGTCAGGTCCTTGACCGCGATCTCGCCGCCGGCCGCCGCCGCCAGCGGCCGGATGCCGCAGAACACGTGGAAGACGTCGCGGCGGGTGATCTTCCAGCGGTCGTCGACCAGCTCGTTGTAGGAGTGCAGCAGCTCCTCGATCTCGTCCTCCATCGGCACGACCAGGTCCGGGTCCGCGTGCGGCCGGTCGGTGGTCGTGCACTGGACGTACCAGATGCCGTTCTGGTGGAACGGGCGCAGGTAGTGCTGGCGCTCGGCGTTCAGCGGCACCAGGCCCACCTGGAGCTTCGGGTCCGCCGACAGGCTCTCGTGGATGAACCGGTTCGTCGCCTCCAGGTGCGAGCCCCGGGAGTACACGACGGACGTGCGGCCGTCGGGCTCCGTCGTCCGGTTGCGCGCCCGGTCCAGCCACGGGCCGGCGGCGTTGGTGATCGTGTGCGCCTTCACGGTGACCCGCTCGGGCAGCTCGTCGTGCTCGAAGCGCCGCACGAGGGTCACCAGGAAGTGCCCGCCGTCCGGCCGCCACTCGTAGTGCTCGACCTCGACGAAGCTCAGCGCCCGGATCGGGTTGGCCGCCGTGCCCCGGTAGTAGGCGTCGCGGATCGCCTTGAGCACCAGCACCTTGTCGTTGCTGGCCTTGCCGTCCCAGTACTGGATGCCCGCCAGGGCGGGGGAGTCGGCCGCCAGGTGCGGCAGCTCGCGGTGCAGCGCGCGCTTGTCGAAGAACAGCTTCACCCGGCTGCCCCGGGGTGTGCGGCCCACCCACGCCCACAGCGCGGTGAACAGGTCGTAGAGCGAGATGCCGAAGAAGACCGCCCACTTCTTCTCCGGGCTGTCCGGCAGCACGAACACGACGTTGGGGATCTCCTGGACGGTGTCCGGGGTCGTGTCCAGCAGGATCTTGCGCTCCCGCGTGCCGTACCAGACCAGCTTGAGGTCCAGCCAGGCCGAGCGGAGGTTCTGCACCGGCGTCTGCTTGATCTTCGGGTCGCGGCGCAGGCCGAACGCCAGCAGCAGGCGGTGGAAGCACATCCGCAGGTAGCGGATGCCGGGGTGGATCGCCTTGCCCGTCTTGCTCGACGTCTCGCCGCCGAACGGGCCGCGGTCGACCAGCACGGCGCTGCCGTTGCCGCGGGAGGCGATGTCGCGCAGCACGCCCGCGCCGGCCGCCCCGCCGCCGATGACGACGGTGTCGTGGACGCGGTCCCCGCGCGACTGCTCCTCGACCAGCTCGCGGAACTGGCGGACCACGTCCGGCATGGCGAACGTCCGCCCCGCCGGCGGGTGCGAAGACGACTGCGTCACGAAGCCCGACCTCCTCGGTGCACCGCGATCACGCGGTGGTTGGTGTCGCGCCAGGCGCGAAAGGTGATCCCGTCCTCCGCCGGGAGCGGGGACGTCGTCCGCCAGTCCCAGGCCCGCTCGACCATGTAGGCCATGAACGTGCGCACGTCCTCGCGGCTCATGCCGCGCCTGCCGCGCCGCTGCTCGACCAGGCGCTCCTGCGCCTCGCGGTCGGCCAGCAGCCGCTCGTAGGAGTCCCACCCGTAGGCCCACAGCGCGTCCACCCGGTCGAAGGCGGGCGCCCAGCGCCGCAGGTGCTCCGCGACCCGGCGGCGCAGGCCCTCGGGCAGCTCCAGCGGGTCCACGTCGGTCGCGGCGCCGGCGAACCACAGGTCGAACAGGAAGACGCCGACCTTGCCGCACACCTCGAAGCACCCGTCCGGCCCGGTGGGCTGGTCATCGGTCCCCTTGTCGAAGTTGCCCATCCGGATGACCGAGTCGTGGCCGCTGCGCTCCATCTCCGCCAGGTTGCGCAGGAACCAGTCGAGGTCGTGCGTCCCGGGCAGGGACCGGTTCGACACGCCCGGCACGCCCGCGTCGTAGCCGAGGGCGCGCAGCGGTTCCCGGTCGGCCCGGCGGAGGTACCAGTCGTCGCCGCTGCGGGCGACCGCCCGTCCCTCGGCGCGGGGGTCCAGGAGCTGGTTGAGCACGACCGACAGGGCCGTCGTGAGCACCGTCTTGCCCGCGCCGGGGCTGCCGTTGAAGCCGACCACGAACAGCCCGTCGGGGCGGCGCTCGCGCTTCTCCCGCACGATCCACCGGGCGAACGGCAGGTAGAGCTGCCACAGGTCCACCAGCGGCACGGTCGCGCCGTCGCGGTCGGCGAAGTAGCCGCTCCACCAGTCCGCGAACGGTTCCCACACGCGCTGCACCAGCCGCAGCCGCTCCAGCACGTCGTCCTCCGCGGCCGGCGGGTCCGCCGGGGCGAACGCCCGGTGCAGCGGGTCGAGGGCCGTCGTCGCGGCCAGCGCGCGCAACCGCCGGGGGTCCACCGCCCCGTCCGTGGCGAGGTCCCGCAGCGCGAGGGACAGGTGCTCCCCGACGGCCGACCGGTAGCGCGCCGAGGCCGCCGCGAGGCGCTCGAACTCCGCGTCCGGTAATCGGCGCACGGCGGCGTCGTAGGCGCGGGCCACGTCGGCGGCGCGCGTCGTGGTCCGGTGCTCCGTGTCGCTCACGGGCATGAACTGCCCCCTTCCCCCAGCAAGCGGGTACGCGTGATCAGTAGTCCGAGAGGAGCGAGCGCAGCTCGCCGAGGCGCTGGTCGGGCTTGGCTATCGCGGTCAGCGGCACGTCCTTGCCGAACCGGCGGGCGAAGTCGCCGCGCATCCGGACGAAGTCCAGCGAGTCCAGTCCCAGGTCGACGAGCTGCTTCGACTCGTCCCACTGGTGGACGTAGCCGGTGAGGAACGCGTGCACGGGGTCGTCGACCGGCGCGGGCGACTTCGGCGCGCCGAGCACGACCCCGGACGCGCGCGGCCGGGCGGCCGGTCGCGCGGCGGGCAGGGCGGACAGCAGCGGCGTGCCCGCCCACGGCGTGCGGTCCCAGTCCACGTCGCAGGCCGCGAAGCAGCGGCCGGCGGGCGCGCCGGACAGCAGCGAGCCGACGACCCGGCCGAACAGGGCCAGCGCGCTGCCCGTGCCCAACGGCGCCTCGCCGCCGTCCCGGGCCGCGTCGAGGGCCCTGGCGCTGCGCGTGGCCATGCCGACCTCGCCCCAGGTGCCCCAGGCGACGGACACGACGGTCGGACCGCCGTCCGGTGGCGGCCACGCGGCGCGGGCGTCCAGCCAGGCGTTGGCCGCCGCGTAGTTGGCCTGGCCGGCCGAGCCGAGCAGGGCGCTGGTGGACGAGAACGCGGCGATCCACGGCGCGCCGCACGCGCGGCCCAGGTCGACCAGCGCGGACAGCGCGAGCTTGGGCGCGAGCACGGCGTCGAACCGGGAGGCGTCCAGGTTGGTCAGCACGCCGTCGTCCAGCGCTCCCGCGAGGTGCACGACCCCGGCCAGCGGCCCGACCGCGTCGGCCACCGCGTCGAGCGGCCCGGTGAGGTCGGCCTCGACGAACCGGACGCCCCGGCGCAGGTCGTCGGGTTCCGCGCGGCCGGTCACGACCACCCGGTCGGGGCTGACGCCCTGGTGGTGCAGCAGCCAGTCCACGACGACCCGGCCGATGCCGCCCGAGCCGCCGGTGACCAGGTAGCCGCCCCCGGTCGCGCCCAGCGCGCCGCGCGGCAGGTCCGGCAGCGGGGCGGGCAGCAGGCGTCGGCCCAGCAGGGGGCCGCCGAGGTGGCCGCCGCCCGTGAGCAGGTCGGTCTCCGCCGGGTGCCGGCTCGCGGCGCGCAGCAGCGCGGGGACGTCGTCGTCCCCCGGCCACCCGCGCACGTGGACCCGCTGCACGACCAGGCCGGGCTCCTCCAGCACGAGCGACCGGGTCAGGCCGGCCACCAGGCCGCTGTGCGGCTCCGCGGGCACGACCAGGACCAGCCGGCCGCGGGCCCCGCCGGTGACCAGGGATCGCGCGAGGTCCAGCAGCCGCGCGCAGTGCCGCCCCGCCGGCACGTCCGGCGCGAGCCGCAGCAGCACGGCCGCCCCGGCGTCGGGGCCGGTCAGGGCGTCGAGCAGGAACCGGGTGGTCGCGGCCGTCCCCGTGCGGTCGAGGTCGGTCCACGGGATCGTCGTCGGGGTGGTCGTCGTCGGGGTGGCCGTCGGCGCGACGGGCGTCCAGCGCACCTCGTGCAGCCCGCCGGAGGTGGTGTCCACCGGGTCGAGGCGGTCCAGGAAGGCGACGAGCGCCGCCAGGACGCGGTCGCGCCGGTGCAGCATGAAGTCGTGCGAGCCCTCGTGCAGGCGCACGTCCACGACCGGGCTGGTCGTGGCGCTCGCCCACCCGTGCGCCGACGCGGCGGGGAACGACGGGTCGTCCGTCCCGCACTGCACCTGGAGCGGGCAGTCGAGCACCGGACCGGGCCGCCCGGCCACCCGCCGCGCCGCGCGGGCGTCGGCCCCCAGGTCGGCGCGCAGCAGCGGCAGGACCTCCCGCCGCCACCGGGCGTCCTCGCGCAGCTCGTCGGGGACCATCAGGAACGACCCGACGTCCGCCGAGTCCACCGCGTCCGTCCCGCCCGCCTCGCCGGTGATCGGCGCGCGGCCGACGACGGAGACGGCCAGCACCCGGTCGCGCCAGTCGGCGAGCGGCCCGCCCAGCAGGTCCAGCACGAGCGACGCGCCGAAGCTCAGGCCGCAGAACGCGACCGCGCGCGGGCCCGCGTCCGCCCGCAGCGCGGCGGCCAGCCCGGCCAGGTCCGCGGTGTCGTCGCCCGACCGGGGCGGCTCGACCGCGACCACGTCCAGCCACGCCGGCGCGGACCCCGCCCACGACCGGAACGCGGTCGCGCCCCCGCCCGCGTAGGGGAAGCAGTACAGGGTGACCCGCGCGTCCGGCTTGGCGGCGTACCGGACGAGCGGACCCGGCGCGTCCCCGGCCACCGCCGCGGGCACCTCGGCGTCGACGTGGATCGACGCCTCCGGCTTCACCCAGAAGCTGGTCCGCTCGAAGCTGTAGGTCGGCAGCGGGCGGTGCGTCGGCCGCCCCGCCCCCGGGTGGTCGTGGAACGCGGCGAAGTCCAGCTCGACGCCGTGCCGCCACAGCTGCCCGAGGGCCTCCAGGAACGCCACCTCGTCGTCCGCGTCGGGGTCCTTCGCCCCCGGCAGGGTCGCGACGGGCGTCGTCGACGCGTCGCCGCGGTGCTTGAGCAGCTTGTGCGTGAACGAGGTGAGCACCGCGCCCGGACCGATCTCCAGGACGACGTCGGGCTCCCACTTCAGCAGCGCGGCCACGTCGTCGCGCCACCGCACGGTCGACGTCACGTGCGCGCCCCAGTGCGCGCCGGGCCGGTAGCGGGGGTCGAGCCAGGTGCCGGTCAGGTTGGCGGCCAGCGGCACGGCGGGCACGCGCGCGTCGAACCGCTCCGCCGCGGCGGCGACCCGGTCGGCGACCGGGGTCATCAGGTCGCTGTGGAAGGGGTGCGACACGGGCACCGCCCTGCACGTCGCGCCGATTCGCGCAAGCGCTTCCGCGATCTCCCGGATGGCGGGCTCTGTCCCCGACAGAACAATCCGACCGGGCGCGTTGACCGCGGCGAGCCACACGCCCTCCCGGCTGTCGACCAGGTCCAGCATCCGCTCCTCGTCGCCGACCGCGCTGAGCATCCCACCGAGGCGCCCGCCGCCCGCGCCGACGAGGGACTCGGTGGCCAGCGCCCGCACGGCCACCAGCTCGGCCGCCTCCTCCAGCGCCAGCACGCCCGCCACCACCGCCGCCGCGTACTCGCCGATGCTGTGCCCGGCGACGGCGACCGGCGTGACGCCGACGTCCACCAGGGTGCTCGCGAGCGCGTACTCCACCGCGAACAGGCCGCACTGCGTCGTCGTCGGCCGCGCCACCGACGCGTCATCCGCGCCGAGGACCAGCGCGGCCGGGTCGTCGGGCAGGTGGCGCCCCAGCTCCGCGCAGGCCGCGTCGAAGTGGCGGCGGAACCGCCCGCCGTCCGCCCCGCCCCGGTACAGGCCGCGCGCCATCCCGGCGGTCTGCGACCCCTGGCCGGAGAACGTGAACGCCACGGTGGCCGCGCGCCCCGGCGGCACGGGCGCGCCGAGCGGCTCGTCGCGCAGCCGGCGCAGCGCCCCGAGGTCGTCCGCCGCGACCACGGCGGTGGCGCGCAGCGGGTGCGACTCGCGGCGCAGGTGCAGGGACCGGACCGCGGGGCCCACCTCGTCGGCGGGCAGCCCGCCCAGGAACCGCGCCAGCGCGTCGGCGTTGCGCCGGAACGCGCCCTCGGCCTGCGCGGACACCGTGACCAGGTGCAGAGCGCGCCGGTCGGGCGTCCCCGCCGGTCCGGTGGGCGGCGCCTCCTCCAGGACGACGTGGGCGTTCGTGCCGCCGATGCCGAAGCTCGACACCCCGGCGCGCCGGGGCAGCTGCGTCGCCGGGTCGGCCACGGTCCACTCCGCCAGCTCCCGCTGCACGGTGAACGGCGACCCGTCGGCGTCCACGAAGTCGACCAGCTTCGGGTTGAGCGTCTCGTGGTTGACGGTGGGCACCAGCGTCCGGTGGTGCAGGCACAGCACCGCCTTGATGAACCCGGTGATGCCCGCCGCGCAGTTCGCGTGGCCGATGTTGCCCTTGACGCTGCCCAGCGCGGTGCGCGCGCCCGGGGGCACGTCGGCGCCCCGGTGCTCGGCGAACGCGTCGTGCAGCCCTTTGACCTCGATGGCGTCGCCGACGTGCGTGGCGGTCGCGTGGCACTCCACGTAGGAGACCTGCTCGGAGCCGATGCCCGCCATGGTGATCGCGTCCGAGATGCACTGGGCCTGCGCCCGCGCGCTCGGCGCGGCGTACCCGGCCTTCATCCGGCCGTCGTTGGACACGCCGAAGCCGGTGAGCACGGCCCAGACGTGGTCGCCGTCCTCGACGGCCAGGTCGAGCCGCTTGAGCACGACCGCGCCGACCGAGTCGCCGAAGAGGGTGCCGCTCGCCGCGTCGTCGAACGGCCGGACGCGGCCGTCCGCGCTGCCCACCAGGCCGTCCTCGTAGCGGTAGCCGAAGTTCGGGAAGGTGATCGACGACCCGCCCGCCACCGCCATGTCGCACTGGCCGGACGTGATCGACTGCGCGGCCTGGGCCACCGCGACCAGCGCGCTGCTGCACGCCGACGTCACGGTCACCGCCGGGCCGCCGAGGTCGAGCAGGTAGGCCACCCTGGTGGCGATGTAGTCCTTCTCGTTGCCGATCTCGGTGAGGAACAGCCCGGCCGGGTCCAGCGGGTCCTTGAGGCCGCCGCCCTCCAGGTGGTGGATGAGGTACCCGTCGATGCCGCACGCCGCGAACACGCCGGTGCGCCGCGCGTAGGGGTTGCCGCGCCGCGCGTAGCCCGCCTGTTCGAGCGCGGCCCACGCCGTCTCGACGAACACCCGGTGCTGCGGGTCCATCACGACGGCCTCGCGCCGCCCGATGCCCCAGAAGCCCGCGTCGAACTTGTCCGCGTCGTCGATCACCTGGCCGACCGGCACCCACTCCGGGTGCGCCAGGACGTCCTCCGGGACGCCCTTGTCCCGCAACCGCCGCGCGGGGAACGTGGTCAGCGAGTCGACGCCGTTCTTGAGGTTCTCCCAGAACGCGTCCACGTCCGCCGCGCCGGGGAAGCGCCCCGCCACGCCCACGACGGCCAGCCTGGTGGTCTCCGGGCGGGGTGCGCGCCGGGGCGCGGTGGCGACGCCGGCCGCGCTCCGCGAGCAGTGCTCCGCCATGGCGCGCACGGTGCTGTGCTGGAAGACGTCGATGACGGGCAGGGTGATGCCGAACCGCTCGGCCAGCACGCCCGACAGCCGGGCCGCGCTGAGCGAGTCGCCGCCCAGGTCGAAGAAGTTGTCGTCCGGCTCGGCCCGCGGCACGCCCAGCACCTCCTGCCACGCCCGCGCGACGCGCTGCTCCATCGAGGTGGGCGCGGCACCGGTGGCGGGCCCGGCGTCCTCCTCCGCCGGCGGCGGGGGCAGGGCGGACAGGTCGAGCTTGCGCGAGTCGCCCTTGCCGATCGGCAGCGAGTCGAGGCCGATGAAGTGCCGGGGCCGCGCGTACTCGGGCAGGTCGCGCCCGGCCCTGCGCCGGGTCCGGGCCAGCACGGTCTCCGAGGGGCGGCCCCCCTCGCCCAGGACGTAGGCCAGCAGGCCCGTCGGCTGGTTCGTGCGGCTGTCCAGCAGGGGGCGCACGATCACCCGCGAGACGCCGTCCTCGCCCTCCAGGACGTGCTCCACGGAGCGCAGCGACACCTTGAACCCGCGCACCTTCACCTGGTCGCCGGTGCGGCCGAGGATCTCCAGGTCGCCGGTCGGCAGGAACCGCGCGCGGTCGCCCGTGCGGTAGAAGGTGCTCCCGGCGAAGGCCGTGCCGGCGAGCGCGGGCGGGCACGGCACGAAGCGCTCGGCGGTCTTCACCGGGTCGTCGAGGTAGCCGTCCGCGACACCGGGACCGGCGAAGTGCAGCTCGCCGACCGCGCCGAGGGGCACCGGTTCGCCGTCGGCGCCGAGCAGGACCGCCGCGCTGCCGTCGAGGACGCGCCCGACCGGCGCGAACGCGGAGCGCGGGACGGCACCCGCCGGCCGGGGGAGCAGGTCGGCGAAGGAGACGTCCAGGCACTCCCACGTGCTGTAGGAGTTGACCAGCCGCACGTGCGGCGGCAGCAGGGCGGCGGCCTTGTCGACGACCCGGGCGGGCACGACCTCGCCCATCAGGAACCAGGCTTCCATGTGCGCCAACCGGTCCACCAGCGTCGGGCCCACGACGGGGTGGTCGAGCAGGCTCTCGAACAGCGAGGGCGGCACCACGGCGCGGGTGATGCCGAAGCCCTCCAGCGTGTCCACGAGCCGCACCGGGTCGAAGATGTGGTCGTCCGGGACGACGACCGCCGACCTGCCCTCCAGCAGCGGCCGGAGGCACTCCCAGGCGAAGAACGCGTTCAGGCCCTCGCGCGAGTCCTCCCGGTAGGGGTACAGCTCGTAGCGCGCGTCGAAGCAGTACAGGCAGCCCAGGTGGTTGTTGAGCACGGCCTTCGGCGTGCCGGACGTGCCGGAGGTCATCGAGATCAGGGCGATGTCGGACGGCGCGACGTCGGGGAACCCCACCGGGGCGACCGGTTCGCGCGCGGGCGGGCGGTCCCGGTCGAGCACGAGCACCCGCCCGGGTTCCCGGAACGCGGCCGGCAGCAGCTCCACCAGCTCCGGGGTGGTCAGCACGACCCGGACGTCGGCGCTCTCCAGGAACTGCGCCAGCAGGGAGGCCGGCCAGTTCTTCTCCAGCAGGCAGGCCGGCGCGCCGAGGCCGAAGCAGGTGAGCAGGCCGACGCAGTACTCCGCCGAGTGGGGGAGGAGCAGGCCGACGACGTCACCGCGCGTGATCCCGGCGGCGCGCAGGTCGGCGGCGAGGGCGGTCGCGTCCGCGTCGAGTTCGCGGTAGGACCACTGCCTCGGGTGATCAATGAGGGCGAGTGCGTCCGGACGTGACGCCACGTGTTCTTGGAAACGCGCCCAGATCGTCCGATCGGGGTTCGGGTAGGCCGTTCCCGTGATGGCGACCGACGGGCCGAGGTTGTTTTTAACCTGATCGAGATGCGCGTTGACGCTGCCCAGCAGGGCGGCCCGCGAGTCAATCGTGAAAAAATGACCACCGGGAAGGACCTCGACGTCGAAGTCGGCCGCGCCGTCGAAGTGCTGCCGCCACGCCCGGAGTTCTCCGGCGGTCACCGTGCGGTCCTCGGAACCGCCGTACACGACGCACCGGACGGGCAGCCGGCGACCGGTCGCGTCGCCGGTCCCGCAGACGTGCTCCTCGTCCAGCCGCAGGTCGGCCCGCAGGGGCGGCAGGATCAGCCGGAGCAGGTCGTCGTCGGCCAGGAGGTCCGCCGGCACGAGTCCCCATTCCCGCACGAGGTCCGGGAACGCGGCCTCGGGTAAGGAATGCCGTTCCGGGCCCGCCCACGACAGGTGCGGCGCTCGGTGCGCGGACAGGAACAGCACCTCGGGCGTGCGCAGGCCCTCGTCGGCCAGGCGGCGGCACACCTCGAACGCGACCAGCGCGCCGAAGCTGTGGCCGAAGAACGCGAACGGCGCGCCGTCGTGGTGCCGGGTCACGAGGTCGGCGAGGTCCCCGACCAGGGAAGCCCACGAGGTGTGGGGTCGTCCGCCCTGGTCACGGCCGCGGCCGGGCAGGGTGTACGAGACGACCTCGACGTCCTCGGCGAGCCCGTCCGGCCAGTCGGCGAAGCCCTGGTGGCCGCCGCCGGCGTGCGGGAACGCGAACAGGCGCAGTGCCGCGCCCTCGCGCCGGGCGAGGACGACGGCCTCGACGCCGCTCGTGGCGCTGGGTCCTGTCGTGGCGTGCAGCAAGCAACAGCTCCCTCGCGAAATCGACGGGCCTCTTCCCGTGCGGAAAAGTCGGGCACCGAATTCAAGGTCACTGCACCGGAGCGGGTGTCCGTTAATCGCCAGGACACCGCTGTCCCGATGTGCCGCCGACTGCTGACAAATGTCTGTCAGAAAGCTCTTGCGGTATTTAAATGTGAATATATGTCGCGATAAATGAAAGTAGCAGCGTGCCCCGGCCGCGTCAAGCGGCTGTCCGGACCCCGGCGCATTCAAGAAGTCTTGGGGGCGCCATAGGGGTGCCCTTGACAAGGGCGACCGGTGACGCGGTGGCACGATGACCGTGCGTGATCCCGAAGCTGCGGGAATGCTCCGGGACGCGCCGGCTCAGACCTGGGCGATGGGCTCGACCCGGGGCTTGGCGATGGACTCGTAGTCCTTCGTCGCCAGCGCGATCGAGCGGTCGAACCGGGCGGCGTTGAAGAACACCTCGGGGTGCTGGAGCACCTCGGGGTCCACGAACAGCTCCATCCGCTCGTCGAACGAGAACGGGGGGATCGTCCCGACCGGGGTGCCGGCCAGCTCCTCGGCGGCCTCCGGCGAGGCGAACCCGGCGTAGGTCCCGCCGAACAGCGCCTTCACCCTGGTGAAGTCGACGCGCTTGTGGCCCGGGATGACGGCCGCCGCGTAGCGGGTGACCTTCTTGCCCACCTTGACCATCACGACGATGCACTTCGCGGCCTGCCGCTGGTCGTACCCCGCCAGTTGACTGACGACCTCGGTCACGGCCTCCGGCGCGTGCTCGATCACCCGGTAGGTGGCGTCGTGCTCGTCCAGCAGGGCGATCAGCTTGTCGTGCGCGCTGTCGGAACTCATCTGTCGGCCAACTTCTCTCGGCGGCGCGGGGGGTGCACGGCATCATGCCAGACCCCGGTGGTCGGTCCG